>JAAFHQ010000150.1 GCA_013298445.1 Chitinophagales bacterium
TTAGCGATGGACTCGGCTAATTGTTTGGCATCTCTTAAACTGTCCGCTCTTTCTTCCAATTGAATGTTTGCACTCACTAACTCATTTGCATAACGCTTCGTCTCCCAACTTTGCATTATCGCCCATAATGCCATTAAAGAGAGGGCGGAAATAAATAATGTCAATAAAAAACCTCTACGTCGCTTTCCCCGCTGAATGGCATCCCTGGATTCGTCTACAAAGCCATACTCCTCCGGCGTCAAATCCAACAAATCCAATGAAGAAGTGATGTAATTCAAATAATGCTCGTCCAATAATTCCTTGCGGGCCATGCGGTCGCGGATATTGGAGCGCATGGTACGCAATACGCGGTTTTCGGCTTCTACTTTTTGAAAGGCACGTTGAGCCAGGAGGTTGTTGCTGAGTTCGTATTTTCCACCGGGGGTTTTGCGCAGCAGATTGGCCTTGAGCATTTGTTCCAGGATGCGCTGCACCATCATTAAGCCCAGGCCTTTTTTATTGTGCAATTCCTCGGCTATAGCGGTTTCGCTGAGTTGCACCCGATTCCCACCTTGTACAAACATGGACAAAACCTTGTTGCCCATGCCCCGGTAGTTTTCTCCCAGGATGGATTCGATTTCGCGCACTTGCTGGTCGAGCAGATCTTCCACAATGTTGTTGCCAGTCCCGACTTGATCGAGGCTGTCCAGTGTGATTTTTTTCAAGCTATCAGCAATTTATGCATGTACAATTGTAAAAAAGTCAAATTGATTTTGCCATCACCTTCGGTCACGTTTTGTAAGATGCGGTCCATTACCTGTTCATTGTCCAGGTCAATTTTGGCGAAGTGTAAGTTGCGGCGGATCACCTCGGCAGCACTAAAACGATCCAGAGGTTTAACGCGCATTTGCTCCTCAAGAATACCTGGAATAAAAGATTCAAGGTCTTGCAAATTGGCAAAAAATTCGTCGCGAATCACCAAAACCAGGTCGCAATTCTGCGTGCCATCGATTAGGTGGGCAAGGTGGCGGTAAAAAAACTCCAATTGGGCCGTTTCCGTTACCCAAATGAATACTTCTTCCAACTGGTCCAGTACCAGTATTTTGCGCTCTTCGGTGTTGATTTTTGCGGCGTCCGCGCCAAAAAACAATTCCAAGAGCCGAGGAGTTTCTTTTTTGTTGGGTGGACTTAAAAAAAGTTCAGAAAACAACGGGGAATCAAACATCTCCCGACTCAGGGCCAGGTAAGCGGTGCGGAACAACTGTTGCACCCTAGGAATTAAACCTGCCCGCATCAAAGAGGTTTTACCCACCCCGATTGGCCCAAAAACCAGCGTAGAGCGAACGGCAGTATCATTGATGACTTTATCGAACAATTCCCGAATTTCCTTGTCCCGCCCAAAAAACAATTCGGCCATTTCCGAGCTATAGGGGGCGAAATTCAGGAAGGGATTGGCCGGCAATTGTTGTGCGGGCACTTGAAGAGGCATGGGGACACCCGCCGTTTTGGTTTGGGACAGTTTTAAGGCGATGCTATCGTGGATCAGTTCATATTGGTCACTGTCCAGTGGACGTAATATGCGGTGATTGACAAAAAATTGGAGGTAATTGAAATGCTTGAGGCGACCCAGTTCGGGCATGGCGCGTTCTACGTCCTGGCGTTTGATCGGGATTTTGGTGCCTTTGTCAGATACAAAAAGCTTGAGCCATTTGAGACCCAGTTCTTTGGTATCTACTTCCTGGGCAAATACGTCCAATTGTTCATCCAAAAAGTCGCGCAGTACATCCTCAATGCGGCCTACGTCGTTGACCAATTCATTGTCAAAAACGATTTCAGAGCCACCCCGTAAGGCAGCTACCCGGTATAATTTGTCGAGAAAGACCTGCAAATAGGTGAGTTGCACCCGGCCCATTCCTTCCGTCACCTTGTCGATGATGGTATCGGCAACCTGTTCATTGCTGAGGGTTACGTGGATCTTGTCATTTTGTAAGGTATTGACAATGACCCGGCGCGCATTGTTCCTGCTCATGGGTTCCACCCGCAGGCGTTTGTCAAAGATTTGGGGCACTACTTTTTCAAAACTCGACAAATGCCCCAGGTATTCCTCCCGGATCACGATGATGATCTTGCAAGGGAGCTCAGCGGCGAGTAGTTTTTTGATGGTTTTGACAAAAAGGGCCTCTTCCTGTGGGGAGCCCAAAATGAACAACTCTTCAAATTGGTCAAAAATCAGGTAAATGGGCCGCAAATAATCCAGGTACAAGGAGTGAATCATTTGATCGGGCGCAAAGCCATCTTCAAATGATTTTTCCAGGTCGTGTTTTTTCAACTCATCACAAAAAGAGTCGTTCAGGTTGTTTTTGCGGCGGATGGTGATGTCGAACAAATCACTGGATTCAAATTTTCCAGCCAAACCACATTGCACCAAACTGGTTTTACCGGTACCCGATACCCCATACACCAGCATTAAGTTGGTTTGGAAACTCATTTGATACAGCGATTCCACCTCCTCTTCACGTCCGAAGAAGATTTCGGTATCTGCTTTACCGTATGCGTCCAAAAACTTGAAAGGTGTACGGGTCATACCTTAAATTTGTTGATGAAGCCATCAAAAAGCTCGCTCACCAGGGGATAGTTATCCCTCGTAATGTTGAGGGTGTCCTTTAAATTATCGATCAGGGTAAAGTTGATTTGTTTGTTCTCATAACTGGTAAAAAAGAACAATTTAGAGTTTTGCTGGCCGGATAGGGCGTTTTCGTCCAAAATAAATGGGGACAAATTCAGCGAAGGGGAAACCGTTTCTTCGTCGCGCATTAAAATCACCGAGTTGTTGTCGGTGTATTCCGTGGTTTCCAGTACATCGTCCAGTACTCCAATGGCCGCAGTCAGTTGATTGAGCACGACCAGGTTGTGCCGAAACCGTGGGGTGGCATGTCTGGGCTTGATCAATTCAATGGTTTTAATGGTAGCCAGGGTGTATTTGGCAGCAAAACCAATGTGTTTAAAAATTTCACACAGTTTGTCTTCCCCCTGCACACAAAAACTTTCAATTTCATCGGCGGCTACGGCCCCCATGAGTTCGCGTTTCATTTCTTCCAGGAAAAGTACGGCGGTTTTTAATGCTGGTTCTTCCTGGTATTGTTTGCGCAAGGTGTTAAATTCTTCTACAAACAAGGGGGTTTTGCTTTCCGCCAGGGTATCCCCCAAGGCTTCGATGAGGTTGACAAAATTATAGGTAGAGCTATCTGCGGTAGACAGCGATAAAAACGCTTTGAGCGCCGCTTGGGTGATGGGCAGAATGGAATAGTTGGGATTGCTGAATTTCTCATCCCAAACCTGAGCCAGCAAAACATAAGCCAAAAACTGCGCCGACACTTGATACAGATTGACAATTTTTTGCAGCCGGTCCGTGCCTATTTCTTCCACAATCAACAACTTGCGCAAGTGCCGATGACCGCTACCCGCAAATCGCGCATTTTGGGCTCTCGGTTTTTGGATTTGGCTTCGTCCAAAATCAACTGGATACTTCGGCTATGTGGAGCAATGGCATTGGCAATGGCCATTACCAGTTTTTGGTTGATGATCACCCCACTCTGGTACTTCAGCCCTGCTCCCCGCACAATGAAAGAACCTGCGCTTTGTCGGGGAATTTTCCAGTTCAGCACTGCTTCTTTGCCTTCGGTGATGTAGAGCCCCCAAGGAAGTGGGTCCGTTTCTTCTTTTTTTACCCGCAAACCACGATTGATGCCCGCCGCCTGTCCCGTAGTCATCAAATAATTGGCAGCAGCGAGTTTATAGGCTTCTTCCAGGGTATGGTCTTCTGCTAAAGCCCGGTAAAATACATCTGAAAAGGTCCGCGCCGACTGATCGGCAATAGGGATAGAGGTGGCAATGACCGCCGGAATGCCCAGTTCCTGCAAAAGGCCTACCTGGGCGCGGGTGGAACAACCATTGAGAAAAACAACCTTTAATTCTTTTTGCAAGGCCAACAATTGGGCAATGCCATCGGAGTTGGCCGTTTGATCCTGCAAAAGAATCTCTTTACTACCCGCGTGGCCACCGTAGTGAAAGATATTGATGCGGTCTTTGAGGTCGGTAACAAAGCGACTGATATCGGCAGTGGTCGCAGTAGGTTCAATCACCAATTGCAGGTACTGCTGATTGGCGAGGGGAAGCAAATGCCCGTTAATGACCTTGCGTTCCTCATCGAGGAGGGGCAGGTGATCATCTTTGTCATTGGCAAAAGCCAAAAAAATTACGGGTTGCTTCATAATTAGGCGCTAGTCGGGGCTGCCCTGTGTGGCTGCCCTTTTTAGAGGCTGCCCTAATGGCGGCCTTTTTAAACAAATTGGAAAAGTGAAATTAATTTTTTTTCCGTTTCCAAATTAGTTTTAGCAAAGATATGTCTGGTTTTAGAGTCAGTTTATCCTCCATAACGCTTTTTTCATCAAATATTGGTTGCAAGTTGATGAGAAAAAGTAGTAATTTTACGGCAATAAAAGTCCTCCTGTCTGTATTGATCGCAACTTTTTGTCCGTTTACCTTGTCTAACCTTGCGGTTGCCCGGAAATCAACCTTTCACAACATGCTTGTTAAACCTAAAACTATTATACAATGAAAAAACTATTTTTCCTGCTCGCCTTTTTGGGTACTATTTTGTTCAGTAACGCGATTCATGCTCAATCTTACAACTCTGCAATCGGTTTGCGCTTGGGTTACCCTGTTTCCGTAACCTACAAAAAATTCCTTACTGAGTCCAATGCACTAGAATTGTTTGCGGGCTACCGTGGCAATACTTTCTACAACTGGTTCAGCGTAGGTGCCGCTTACCAAATCCACAAGCCTATCAATGGTGTTGAAAACCTACAGTGGTATTTTGGTGGAGGTGCTACCGCATTATTCTACAGCTACGACAGCGGTTTTGATTTTGGGGATTCAGGCAGTGTAGGCATAGGTATCTTTGGTAACCTGGGCTTGGACTACAAGTTTCCCAATACCCCAATTAACCTGAGTGCAGACTGGATGCCAACTCTCTTTGTTGGTAATGGTTACCTAACTGGTTTTGGCGGGGGCTATGGAGCACTTTCCGTTCGCTATACACTCAACTAAACACTAGCGAAGTTTTCGCTAACCACATATACTTAAAGAATCGCGTCGGGTGAATGGCCAAGAGTCATTCACCCGTTTTTTTTGTATTCACCACAAAATTCTCCCTCAACCAAATCAGAATCTTATTGTTAATCTTCCCTTAATGTTTGTTCTTTTTTTGGGAAAAAACCATTTCCTCTTCCTATTTTTACCGCGCTTGTTTACTTTTAGAGAATTCGGAAATCATGCTATTCATTCATGCCCAGCGATGAGTCTCAACTTAGATTAGCGCTACATTTCTGGGTATTAATTCTTTTTCAATCATGCAGAGAAGAGAAGCAGTAAAGATCTTTACGGCTGTTTTCGGGGCCTCCTTGGCTGTACCGGAAACCGTTTTTGCCCGGCTCGCCGAGCCAATGGACCTGGGCATCAAGCCGATCCTTCTGAGCGGTAAGCAACGCAAAACCCTGGCTGCCGTTGCTGAGTGCATCATTCCAAAAACCGATACACCAGGAGCCATCGAAGCGGGAGTACCACGTTGGTTTGAAATCCTGTTGCAGGATTGCTACAAACCCGATGCGCAAAAGGTGATCATGGATGGATTGACCAACCTGGATGCAGAGTGCAAAACCAAACATGGATCCACTTTTGCCAAACTCAAAATGCCGCAGCAAATCGAAATCCTTACCGCCATGGAAAAAGCAGAACGGGATGCCAAAGTTCGCGGAGGTTTTATTCGCGCAACCAAAGACCTGGTGAAATCCTGCTACGCCAACAGCGAAGTAGGGGCGAGTACAGCCTTTGAATACCAGATTGCCCCTGGCCGCTGGAGTGGCGAAGAATTGTACAAAATGGGAGACAAAATTTATTTGTAGTCGTCATCGCAAAAAAAACATCCATGCAAATCAATCATAACGGCGTTGTTGCAGAAAACACTTACGACGCCATTGTAGTAGGTTCGGGTATTTCCGGCGGCTGGGCTGCCAAAGAATTGACCCAGAAGGGGCTGAAAGTACTAGTGCTAGAAAGAGGCCGCGACCTGCGCCACGTAGTTGATTACCAGACTACCATGAGCATGCCTTGGGACCTTCCTCACCAGGGGCGTTCACCTGAGGAAAGCCTCAAGCTACAAAGTGTACAGGCGCGTACTGGGTACACCGTACAAAACGAAGGTACTGCCTATTTGTTTGTTAAAGATACCGAACATCCCTACATCGAAAAAAGACGTTTCGACTGGATGCGGGGTTACCACAAAGGGGGGCGTTCGATTACCTGGGGTAAGCAGACTTACCGCTGGAGCCAAATGGACTTCGAAGCCAATGCCAAAGACGGCATTGCCACTCCCTGGCCCATCAACTACAACGATATTGCGCCCTGGTACAGCTATGTGGAGCGTTTTGCGGGGATCAGTGGCTCCAGAGAAAATTTGGAACACTTGCCCGATAGTGAATTCCAACCAGCTATGGATTTGACCGCTGCGGAAAAGATTCTCAAAAGTTCGGTTGAAAAAAAATGGAACGGTCGTAAGGTGATCCCAGGCCGGGTTGCCCACTTGACTGAACCTACGCAAGAGCAACTCGCGTTGGGTCGTGGCAAATGTCAATACCGTAACCTCTGTTCCAGAGGCTGTCCTTATGGGGCCTATTTCAGCAGCAACGGGGCAACCCTGATAGCTGCTGAGCGCACCAGCAACATGACCTTCCGCCCACATTCTATTGTTGGCTCCTTGATTTATGACGAAGCAACAGGCAAGGCCAAAGGGGTAAACGTGATTGATGAGCTGACCAAACAACCGATGGAGTTTTTTGCCAAAATCATCTTCCTGAATGCTTCCTGTATTGCTTCTACCTCCATCCTGATGAATACCAAAACCCAGCGTTATGGTGCGGCAGGTTTGGATGAATCGGGTTCATTGGGCCGTTACCTGATGGATCACCACTTGGGCGTGGGTGCTAGCGGCACTTTTGAAGGTGAATTGAACAAAACGACCTTTGGTCGCCGACCCAATGGTTTTTACATCCCACGTTTCCGTAACCTCTATCAGGAAGGAAATGGCTACATCCGTGGTTTTGGCTACCAGGGGGGTGGCACTCGCCAAGGATGGAGCCGCGACATCATGGGTTTTGGAGAAGACTTCAAAAAACAATATACTTCACTGGGTCCCTGGAATGTAAACATGGGTGGTTTTGGGGAATGGTTGCCTTACAAGGACAACATGATGATGTTGAGTCCGGATAAAAAAGACCAGTGGGGCTTGCCACAAGTGGTGATCGATGCGGGTTATACCAGCAACGAGCTCAACATGCGCAAAGACATGGAGACCGATGCTGTTGAAATGTTGGAGGCAATGGGAGCCAAAAACATCAGCAGCCGTAGCAGCGAGCCTGCTCTGGGCTTGGGTATCCACGAGATGGGTACTGCCCGCATGGGTACTGACCGCAAAAACTCGGTGTTGAACAAGTGGAACCAGGTTTGGGTGGCACCCAACGTATTTGTTACGGATGGTGCAGCCATGACTTCGGCCAACTGCGTGAATCCTTCTTTGACCTATATGGCACTTACGGCACGGGCTGCGGATTACGCGGTGTCGGAGTTGAAGAAGGGGAATTTGTAAGAGAAGTTGAGAAAATTGAGGAGTTGAGAAGGTTGAGGCTACCGCGAGCGACATTCAACTCCCAATTTTGAAATAGATTAGGAAGCGGCGGCAGACTAGTGAGTTTGCTGCCGCTTTTTTGTTTTCAAAAAATCAGGGAGTATTTATGCAATAACATTGTACTTGGCATCTTCTCTTGAAACGAGAAATATGAAACTTAAAGAAGGTACACTCTTGATTTTTGGGCTAGCTTTTATGACCATTCCTATTTTAGCTAGAACGATTCATTGTCCAGCATTCAGTCGCTACTATCAAGATGCAGATCAGGTGGTACTTGCCAAGGCAAAACTTTCACAAGGAAAGGAAGGCTATGAAATTCAACAATATTACAAGGGTAAGGAAACCTCGATTTCACAAACCTTCTGCTCATGCCAAGATGTGTGCTGCATTGGATCATATTATCATGAACAGTATTACTATATTCTTTTTGTTGACAAAGATTCCCTGTCCAGGAGTTATCGTATAGGACTCACCGTTGATACAACCATATGGCGTTCATTTTTCTATGAACTTGATGAAATCTACAGGATTCAAAATCTAGAAAAGCGCCATCAAAACTATGCAAAATGGTTACTTCAATACTTTCAAAAAGAGGAGTTTCGCAGAATCGTCATAGAAGAACTAAGAGAAGGTAATGGATTTTTATTCCCAAGTAGAGCGTTATGTCGTGATACCATGCATCTTGTAAGTGGGGATCACGACGAATGCCAACTACCATCTTTGTTCAGTAAGACTCAACAGTATTTCCTGCTTCAACTACTAAATAAAAAGCAACTTTTTTTAGAAACAGGCATGTTTATGAGACACCTGGATTTAATCTCAAAGTCAGCGTGGCAAAATTTTTTTTATTCGAACATGAAGATTTTTTTTGAAAAATTTGACAAAGCAACCACCGAGGAAGACTTCAAACAAACTTGGAAAGAATGGGGTGATTTTTTTTGGTATTATGAAGATATAGCCACAAGTGAAGAATTGCAGAGTTTACTCTTTGCCTTTATCAATACTCCTACAAATCTATTTGTAAATCAAGATTATCTCAAAACTGAAAGCAATATCATTGCTAAACTAAAACAGTATATTTGGGCCAATAGACCTATGTTTACTGACGGAAATGATTAAAGATGTTCTCTACCCTCAAAGCTTTTTTTGATGACCCAACAACACCTCGCTCAAATCAACATTGGTCGCCTACTCGCGCCCATCGATGACCCACTCATTGCCGACTTCGTCCGGCAGCTCGACGGCATCAATGCCCTGGCGGAAAGTAGCCCCGGCTTTGTCTGGCGTTTAAAAGATGATACCAGCAATGATGCTACAAGTATTAATGTATTCGGTGATCCACTGATCATCGTCAATATGTCGGTCTGGGAAAGTATCGAAGATTTGAAAAACTTTGCTTACAAATCTGCCCATGTGCAGGTTTTCCGGGATCGGGCTCAGTGGTTTGAGAAGATGGGAGTGGCGCATATGGCCTTGTGGTGGGTGCCAGTTGGAGCGATGCCTACGGCTGAGGAGGGCAGGGATCGATTGTTGTATTTGCGGGAGAATGGGGAGTCGGAGTGGGCGTTTACGTTTAGGAGTTTGGTCAATAATTAGGCTCAAATACCATTAAACGCAATCTTCTTTCCTCCAACCAAACTGATAAATTTTTTTAAGTTTGTCTATTCAACAACCATCGACAAACGAAACATGAGAATAGCAGTCCTTTCTTTACTCTTCCTACTGCAAGTGGCACCGGGTTTTGCCCAAAACAAAGCAGTTTTTTCTGTCCAGGCAGACAAACCTGGCGCAGCCGTTTCCTCCACCATGTGGGGCATCTTTTTTGAAGACATCAACCTGGGTGCCGATGGAGGCATGTACGCCGAGATGATCAAAAACCGGTCCTTTGAGTTTTTTAAACCCTTGATGGGTTGGCAACTGCGCAGTAGCAAAGCGTCGGGGACGCTCAATTTTGGAGCAAACCTCCTGATGATCAATCGACCAGAAAAATCAGAAACCAACCCGCGCTATTTACAGGTTACGCTCAATAAAACCCCTAAAGACAGTCTGGGTTTGACCAATGAAGGCTTCCGGGGCATGGGCATCAAAAAGGGACTGCGATACGATTTTTCCGTACTCTATCGCTTGCCAAGCGGGAACGCCAAAATCCACCTGGAATTGGTCACGGAAAAAGGCGAAATCATTGGCTCCGGCCAGTTCACTCCTAAAAATACGGGCGACGTATGGCAAAAGGGCGAAACCAGCTTTACCGCTACTGCCACCGAACCCAAAGCCAAACTCAACCTCTGGTTTGAAGGCACCGGAATGCTGGATGTCGACATGCTCTCCCTTTTCCCCAGCGATACCTGGAAAGGCCGCAAAGGTGGCCTCCGCGCCGACATGATCCAAATGCTAGCTGACCTGAA
>JAAFHQ010000151.1 GCA_013298445.1 Chitinophagales bacterium
CGGCGACTTTGTTGGGCGTGTTTACTGCCTTGGCCTTGTTCATCGGTTGCCTGGGTCTATTTGCCTTGGCTGCTTATACGGCTGAGCAGCGCACCAAGGAAATCGGCATTCGCAAGGTGCTGGGGGCTTCGGTTTTTGGCATCACTTCCTTGTTGGCCAAAGATTTCCTCAAACTCGTTTTGCTGGCCATTATTATTGCCTCGCCTGTTGCCTGGTACTTTATGAACCAGTGGTTGGCCGAATTTGCGTATCGGATTGACATGGAATGGTGGATGTTTGTGGTGGCGGGTGTGCTGGCGGTTGCCATTGCATTTTTAACCATTGGTTTTCAAAGCATCAAAGCGGCGCTGGCGAATCCGGTGAAGAGTTTAAGAAGCGAATAAAAACATTGCCATGATCAAGAACTATTTTAAAACAGCGTGGAGAAGCCTAAGCAAACAGAAGGCTTACAGTATCATTAACATACTTGGTCTTACCTTAGGCATTGCCTCCTGTTTGGTGATCTTCCTGGTTGTGCAATATGAATTGAGTTATGACCAATTCAATTCAAAAGCAAAAAGGACCTACCGGGTAACGTTGAATGCGATTGATTTCAATCCTTGTGTCTCCTTGGCCATAGCGCCGGCTATGCGCAATGATTTTCCGGAATTAGAGCAGGTTACCCAAGCGTGGTATCGGGAATCTGGCTTAATAAAAGTGGGGCGGCAGACCTTCCAGGAAAAAGCCATCTTATTGGCCGATCAATACTTTACTTCGGTATTTGACTACCAATGGATAAAAGGGAATGCTAATACAGCCCTGGTTGAGCCTAATGCAGTAGTGCTGACCGAAACCTATGCGCATAAGTATTTTGGCGACAAAGACCCGATGGGCCAAATCATCAAACTCGAAAACAGGTATGACTTAAAAGTTACCGGGGTTATTAAAGATTTACCAGGAAATACACATTTGCCTTTTAATCTATTGGCATCTTTTGAAACAGTAAGAAAAGAAAGAGAAGAGGAGGGAGCGATGTCGGCTTTTTATTGGATTACCAATGGGAGTTTTGCTTATATCGTCACCCCTGAAAATTATGACGTTGCTAAAGTTCAGAAGAGAATCCACGGCTTTGTTGAAAAAAATTGGGGTAAGGATATTGCTGACGAGGCAAGGCTACCCTTGCAGCCCCTTGCGGATATTCATTTTGATACGCGTTACCTCAACAATACGATAACTTATACTACGTCGCGGGAAATTTATTATGTACTATCCGCCGTAGCTTTGCTCATCATCCTCATCGCCTGCATTAATTTTATCAACCTGGCGACGGCCCAGGCGATTCGACGGGCCAAGGAAGTAGGCGTAAGAAAAGCACTGGGCTCCAACCGATCACAATTGATCGCTCAATTTATTGGAGAAACTACCTTGATCGTTGGCGTGGCGCTGCTGCTCGCCTTATTGGTCATTGCCTTGTTTTTACCACAGTTATCTATTTGGTTAGATTTAAAGATCAGTATCTTCCAATTGTTGCAACCTGTCGTCCTTGGGTCGATCCTGTTATCGGCTTTGCTCGTTATTCTCCTGGCTGGATTGTATCCTGCCTTTGTGCAGTCGGCTTTTCGTCCAATTGATTCATTGAAGAATAAAGCCATCCTTTCTTTTAAAGGGTTGACCTTGCGGAAAAGCCTGGTCATTTTCCAGTTTTCCATCTCGCAGATAATGATTGTAGGAACATTAGTAGTCGCCTATCAAATGGATTTTTTTATCAACCGAAATTTAGGCTTCAACAAGGATGCGGTTATTTCTTTTGGCATTCCAGATCAGCAAAAAAACGCCGTGTTAAAACAGCAGTTGCTTGAAAACCCCGGCGTAAAACAAGTAAGCTTTTCTTCTGGCGCACCTGTGCTGGCTAATAATTTTACCGGTTTCATTTCACCTGAGCTGGGGGTTACCAAAGATGATGTTACAGAGGTCAAGTTTATTGATGAAGGGTATACGGATATGTTTGAATTGAAAATGCTGGCCGGGGAAAAGATCACCAAAACCACCAAATCAGGAAATGACACCATCTACGATGTGGTCGTCAATGAAGCCATGATCAATAAACTGGGTATCCAGGAACCTCAGCAATCAATTGGCAAACATGTCATCATTGGTGACAATTGGCATTGCACCATTCAGGGGGTTGTACAAAATTTTCAAAGCGAATCCAAACACAAAAAAATAAGACCTTGTGTATTGGTTTATCGTGGGGATATTCTTTTTATGGCTAGCGTAAGAGTGGACATGGCTAATGTGCAGAAAACCATCGCCAATATTGATCAATCATGGACCACATTATTTCCTGACAGTTTTTTCCAGTACGAATTTCTTGATGATCATATCGCAACCTGGTACCGCCAGGAACACAAGGAGTACACCGCCTTCAAACTATTTGCAGTTATCGCCATATTGATTGGATGTCTCGGTTTGTATGGACTGGTGGCCTTCGCAGCAGCCCAGCGCACCAAGGAAGTAGGGGTGAGAAAAGTATTGGGTGCATCTCTTTCGGATATCATTTTCCTTTTTTCAAAGGAGTTCATCGTGCTGATTGTCATTGCGTTCGTTATCGCAGCGCCAGTCGCTTATTATGTCATGCACAATTGGTTGCAAAGTTTTGCCTACCAGGTTGATATTGGGGCAAGCATTTTCATTATCGCGATTTTTTCATCCTTTATGATTGCGGCTTGCACGATTGCCTATGAAGCCATCAAAGCAGCATTGGTAAATCCGGTGAAGTCCTTGCGGAGTGAGTAAGGAGAAAAAAATGGATGCTAAACAAACTTTTAAAGGTCATTTCATTGTAACCAAAAGGATGAGCCGACTCGTCTTTTGAAATGCTCAACCACACTCGGCATCATCTTACTCTGTAATCTAGAAGGAGTCCGTATTTACGATACGAGGAATCGAATCAGGAACATCTTGCTTGCAAACTTATCCAAATGATCCAGCCATAAAACGCCGGATAAAATAGCACAAAACATGAACAGTCGCTACCTAAAAATTGCCTGGAGAAACCAGTGGAAACACAAAGGCGCTTTTTTAATCAATGTGATCGGGCTTTCCGTGGCCTTGGCTGCAGTGTTTTTCATTTCCTTGTGGGTAAGGGACGAACTTTCAGTGGATAAATTTCACGCGAAAGACAGTCAGTTGTACCAGGTCATGGAAGTTGGGCATGCCAATAACTCGGTGGCGGTGCTGGAAAACACCCAAGGTTTGCTGGCGGAGTCTTTTGTCAAGGATTTCCCGGAAGTGGAAAAAGCCTGTGCTTTTTTCTCTCTCTCCCAAGCCAATATCATGGTAAACCTGAAAACAGGTGGCCCCAATGTGTCCAAATCCGCCGGGGTGATTGCGGATAAGCAATTTTTTGAGCTATTTTCCTACCCACTAATCGAAGGGAAACCCAGCGAGGTGATGAATGATAAAAATGGAGTGGTAATATCCGCCAGTCTAGCCAAACGTTTGTATGGGGATACCCGCAAAGCACTGGGAAAACCCGTAGAATGGAGCTTTATGGACTTTAAGGCAACAGCTACCATTGCCGGGGTGTTTGCAGATGTGCCCCACAACAGCACCAAGCAATTTGATTTGGTGATCACCAAAGAGAAAATTTTTGAAATCATCCCCAGTTTTAAAGAATGGTACAATGAATCGGTGAACAGCTTTTTGCAGCTCAAAGCGGGTACGGATATCACCGCTTTCAATGCCAAAATCAAGAATTACCTGGCGGGCAAAGGCCAGGGCGATCGTTTTTCTCTTTTTGTACGCCCCTATTCCAGCGCCTATTTGTATGGGCATTACGAGGGGGGAATTCAAACTGGGGGCCGGATTGGCTATGTGCGCCTGTTTTCCATCATCGGGCTGTTTATCCTCATCATTGCCTGCATCAATTTTATGAACCTGGCCACGGCCAATGCCCAAACCCGCGAAAAAGAAATAGGGGTAAGAAAAGCGGTGGGCTCGGCACGGCGGAATTTGGTTTTTCAGTTTTTGAGCGAGTCGGTGCTGATTAGTGGGATTGCGTTGGTATTGGCGTTGCTTTTGGTGGTGGCCTTGTTGCCCGCTTTTAATGGGTTTACCAGCAAAACCATCCAATTGACCATCTCGCCCATCTATATTGCTTATTCGTTGGGCATTACCTTGCTGACCAGTTTGCTGGCGGGAGCTTATCCGGCTTTTTATTTGTCGGGTTTGCCCGTGATTTCAATTTTGAAAGGAAAATTGCGCGCTTCTTTTGCCGAAATTCTGGCCAGAAAAGGGCTCGTCGTCTTCCAGTTTATGGTTTCTTTCTTGCTCATTGTAGCGGTAATGGTGATCAACAAACAAATCCAGTTCATCCAAAACATGAACCTGGGCTACAACCGTGAAAATGTGATTTCGCTGACCCGTGAAGGCCAGCTCTTGACCAATACGCCTGCCTTCCTGAATCGCCTCAAAGCTTTACCCGAAGTAAAAAATGCGGCAACCTTGAATGGTGCCATGGCAGAACCCAATGCAGTGAACACCACCTCGGGCGTTGCCTGGGAAGGTAAACCAGATGATCTTGAAGTGAATTTTTCGGTCAAAATGATGGACTATGATTTGATTGAAACCCTGGGAATGGAAATGGTGCAGGGACGAGCTTTTTCCAGAAAATTTGGCGACGAAAAAAGCAGCCTGATTTTTAATGAAACGGCCATCAAAACGATGGGCTTGAAAGACCCAATTGGCAAAAAAATCAGCATGTGGGGCGAAGACAGAGTGATCGTTGGCATCGTGAAAGACTTTTTGGATAATTCCATCCACGAAGAGATTCGGCCTGTGATCATGCGCTTTGAACCGACAGCTACGACCTCAATTGTAGTAAAAATTGCTGCGGGTAAAGAAAGTGCTGCGCTAACCGCTATTGAGTCCATTTATAAGGAAATGAACCCAGGCTATACGTTTGAGTACCGCTTCATCGATCAGCAATACCAATCCTTGTATGCGGCTGAACAACGTATTACCGTTTTGTCGCAAATTTTTGCGGGCATTGCCATTGTGATTTCTTGCTTGGGCCTATTGGGGCTGGTATCCTTTATGGCCGAACGGCGCGCCAAGGAAATTGGCATCCGCAAGGTACTGGGAGCCTCCATTTCGGGTATCGTCCGTTTGTTGGCCCGGGATTTCTTGCAACTGGTACTGATTGCCATTCTTATTGCCTCTCCTTTGGCCTGGTATGGCATGAGTCAGTGGCTGAATGGTTTCGCGTACAGCATCAAACTGGAATGGTGGATGTTTGTAGCGGCTGGCGTGTTGGCGATGGTGATTGCGTTTTTGACGATTGGTTTTCAAAGTGTGAAGGCGGCGCTGGCGAATCCGGTGAAGTCTTTAAAGAGTGAGTAAGCTATGTAGTGGGGCAAAATGAACACTTATTTTTCATTGCCCCTATGCTTTACCCGCAACTATTTTGATGAATGACCATTTCCTTATTTTCTGTCTTTAAATCAAGCACTATGTTTCAAAACTATCTTACCGTTGCCCTGCGCAACCTAAGCAAAAACAAAATTTACTCCACCATCAACATAGCCGGTTTGGCCATGGGCATTGCGGCGTTCCTGTTCATTCTGGAATACGTGAGTTTGGAAAAAAGTGTGAACAAGTTTCACTCCAAATTGCCCAATCTGGCCCGCATGATGTGTCAAAACGCGCAAGGTGAAAACTGGCCCCAGGTCGAGCCCGGCTGGGCCGAGATCGCCAAATCACGGCTGCCAGAAATCAAATCCTATTGTCGTTTTTCAGATGGGATTACCCAAGGTGTGGTGCAAAACCAATTGAACAATCGCTCCTTCCGCGAAGAAAGTCTGAGCTATGTAGAAGGCAACTTTTTTGAGTTTTTTAGTTTTCCTTTGGTCTCAGGTCAAGCCAGGGACTTCAACCAACCCGACGCGGTTTTTATTTCCGCTTCGATGGCCAAAAAATACTTTGGCGAAGAAAGCCCCCTGGAGCAGACGCTTAAACTGAACAACCAATTTGGCAACCGTGTGTATGTGGTCAAAGGGGTGTACGAAGACATGGGGGACAATTCCGACATTCGCTACGACATGGTTTTTTCGCTTGAAAACCTCAAAAACAAGGAAAACCTCAACGGGAATTTTTGGGCAGCACTGGACAATCTGGACAACCAGTACATCAATATGTTTTTTGAACTCAGCCCTAATACCAACCTCAAAGCTTTGGAAAAGAAGCTTACCGCACTGAGGCGGGAAATCCAAAGCGAGAAGGATGCGACCGTGTTTAGATTACAAGCCTTGGCAGATGTGCATCTGGCCAAATCCACTCAAGATGACCTGCAACACACCGGCAGTCGCCGCTACGTAATGATGCTCATGGGCATAGCGATCCTGATTCTGCTTATCGCCTGGTTCAACTACATCAACCTGAATACCGCCAATTCCATCAAACGCGCCAGTGAAGTAGGCGTGCGCAAAGCAATTGGCGCTAGCCAGCAGAATTTGTTGGGTTTGTTTTTGGTTGAATCCATTGTGGTTAACCTTTCGGCCTTTGTACTGGCGATTGTATTGGTGGTGGCATTGCAGCCATTGTTCAACCAGCTTTTTGAAAAAACGCTCAGCTTACAAACCTTGTTCCAAAACCCGGTTTGGGCACTGGGAGTAGGTTTGTTGCTGCTGAGTTCGATTGTATCGGGCGTTTACATTGCCCTGGTTTTGGCGCGCTTCAAACCCGTAGAAACCCTGAAAGGCAAACTCAGCAAAACCAGCTCTGGCGTTTTTCTGCGCAAATCATTAGTGGTCATTCAGTTCAGCATCTCAGTGGCGCTGATCATCAGTACCATGCTGGTGTTCAAACAACTGAAGTTTATGCAGCAGGCCGATCTGGGCTTCGACAGCAAACAACTGGTGCTGATTGCAGCGCCCCAGTTGAATCTGGATGAGACCTACAAACAGCGCAGGGCAGCTTACCAGGATGAAATTGCGCAACAAAGTTTTGTTGAGGGTTTTTGCACCTCGGGCAGTGGGCCGGGGCGGGGCTTCAATTTTGCTACCGATGGCTTTAGTTCGCCCAAATCAAAAAAGGGTACCGAAACCCAATCCTTCTCTTTTGCCATTATTGGAGAAAATTATTTACCGACCTTTAAAATTCCCCTCAAGGCTGGCCGGAACTTTACCGCTATAGAAACAGATGTAGAATGGAATGACAACGACAAGGTAATCCTGAACGAAAAAGCGGCAAAAACCCTGGGTTTTGAAGACGTAAAAGATGCTTTGACTACCAAAATCAAATGGGATGAACGTTACCTGCAAGTGATTGGCGTAGTGAAGGATTACCACCATGAGGGTTTGCAAAAAGCCATCGGCCCGATCATTTTTTATCCCGCCCAGATCAACGACCTTACCATTAAAATGAGCACCGACGACCTCCCAGGGAAGCTGGCCACGCTGGAAAAAATTTACAAAAAATACTTTGTCGGCAATCCCTTTGAATACTTGTTTGTGGATGAACTGTTCAACAAGCAGTACAAAGCCGAGGCGCAGTTTGGCAAAATCTTCAGCGCGGCTTCCATTCTGGCGATTCTGATTGCCTGTATGGGTTTGTTTGGCCTGACGGTGTTCACAGTGGAATCGCGCACCAAAGAAATTGGCATCCGCAAAGTCCTCGGGGCCAGCGTGGGCAGCATCAGCAGTTTGCTGACGAAGGATTTTCTCAAACTGGTCTTTGTGGCCATTGTCATCGCCTCACCGATTGCTTATTATTTTATGAATCAATGGCTGGCCGATTTTGCCTACCGCACGCCTGTGCAGTGGTGGGTATTTGCGCTGGCGGGAGGCTTGGCACTGGGGATAGCATTTGTGACGATTGGTTTTCAAAGTGTGAAAGCGGCGCTGGCGAATCCGGTGGAGAGTTTGCGGAGTGAGTAACACCTCCTATGGCAACTATGTTAAAGTCAAAGCTCCAGAAAATACGAAAGTAATTTTGCCTATTTGTAAGTAGATATATTCCATCTAAATACAAAATATGGCAAAGTCAATATTGGGGTTCCTGCTGATCACCTTTTGCTCCATTTATGCACCTGCACAAACCTCAAGGTTTAGTGCAGGTGTCATTGGAGGATTAAATTTTGCAGAACTGGAAGGCAACGACCTTACCGACTATTTTGGATTGAATGTGGGCTTGCTTGGGGCGATGCGTTTGAGCAAGAAAACCCAATTGGGCCTTGAGTTTTTATTTAGCCAAAACGGCGAATACATCTTACCCACCTATTATCCCAACATCCAATACGGGAAAATTCAATTAAACCACCTCGAAATTCCGGTCTATGTCGATTGGCTATTGAGTGGCGTTCGCAACGACAAATCGTATAGCCTACACTTGAATGTGGGCCTAGCTTATGCCAGATTGATTAGCTACAAGGTGGAAAGCATCGAAGGAATCGACATCAGCGAGCAAATCATTTACTCCAACAAAGAGGCTTATCTCGGGCGGGTAGGTACTACGTTCAATTTGAGCAAAAAAATTGGCTTGAATTTGAAGGCGACTTTGCCGATTCGGAAAGAGGAATTGGATTGGACATTGGCGGCTAGGGTGGTGTATGTGATGTAGCGAGTGAGACTGACTCCATTTTTTGGTGCAGAAAAGGCTAAAAATGATGTTTTATATTGCTTTAGTCAGGTTAAACCTGACAATGTAGATATGAAACATCATTTTTTATGGCTAAGTAAGCAACTTTTGAGCTTGTATTTTGTATCATTGTAGTCAGGTTTATCCTGGCAATACTACAATGGAAAACAAATACATCTCAACGCAATCCAACAAACTTTTGTCCTGGTTCAACGGGCAGAATAGGACTTGCTTTGATTATTCTTTGGCTTATAAAGTGCTGCCCAACTCCAAAGCAAGTACAGTTAGGGAGTTGCTTAGCGACATGACCAAACGCGGGCTACTCATGCGCTTGAAAGAAGGGGTCTATTGTATTATTCCTTATGAAGCCAACGCTGAAACATTTATGCCGGACTGGCATTTGATCGCAGAATATTTGGTACAGGACACAAAATACTACATCGGGTATTACTCGGCTTTGCAAATTCATGGCCTGATTACACAGCCCTCCCTAAAAGAGCAAATTGTTGTTTCAAAACAAATCCGCCCTGCTGAAATTTCAATCAAGACCGTACCCTTTCAGTTTATTTACCACAACGAGAAACATTTTTTTGGTGCGAAAAAAATCTGGGTTGACAGTTTCAACAAAGTACTGTGTTCCGACTTGGAAAAAACCTTTATTGATTGTTTGTTCAAACCCGATTACGCAGGTGGGATTGTAGAAATTGCAAAAGCAATGTATAGCTCAAAAGAAAAAATAAAGTACAGCACCCTGCTGGAATACGCTAAAAAATTCGATTCTCAGGCCGTAATTAAACGATTGGGCTTTCTTTTAGAAATGCTTGAAATCGACACCGACATTATTGATGATTTGCAAAAGTTAAAAACTGCTTCATACGTAGTGCTAGACACAGAATTGCCGAAAGTTGGTAAACGAATCAGCCGTTGGAGCATCCAACAAAATTTGGAAAGGGAAACCATTAAATCTGCCATTTACACATGATACGCTCGGGAGAAATACAGCAAAAAGCGAGAGAGGTTGGTGTTCGTGACCAACAGATTGAAAAGGATTATGTCCTTTCGTGGATATTGCTTGGTGTAGCGCACCATGAGCAACTTCGGGAGGTTATGGTGTTCAAAGGCGGAACAGCTTTAAAGAAAATCTATTTTGAAGATTATCGCTTTTCAGAAGACCTTGATTTTACACTGCTTAATCATGAAATCACCAATGAGCAAATTTTTGACTGGTTTAAAGCGTCATTTGAGTTTGTAAAAGAAGAAGCCAACATTCCACTTGGCATCATTGACAACAACGAACACGAAGATGGCGGCATTAATTTTTACATCAGTTACATCGGCCCACTTGGCGGACAAGGCAGCAATAAAAAAGTAAAAGTGGATATTTCACGAACGGAAGCCTTGGTTTTTGAACCTGCCTTGAAAAGCATTTTTGTTGATTATTCCGACCAAGAGGAGCATCAAATGTTGTGTTATTCATTGGAAGAAGTTTTGGTTGAAAAAATGCGTTC
>JAAFHQ010000152.1 GCA_013298445.1 Chitinophagales bacterium
AAGGGCGGTTTTTAATGTCTTTAGTCAAAGAATCAGCGTTCGCACTCAGGCGATCGATGCTGTTGTAAAGGCTATCATTGCTGAGCAATTTGCCAAGCGATCCTTTTCCTGCTTTAATTTCATTCATCATCCCTTCAACTGAACCAAAGGTTTGATTTGCTTTATTTAAGGTGACTTTGAGCCCACCCAAAGTCTGATCGACCTCTGCCAGCGTCTTTTTCAGGTCCATTTCATTCAACTGGCCGCTGAATTTATCCGCATTGTTGATGATGCTGCCAATTTTGGCTTTGCTGCTGGCCAGGCTGGCGCTCAGCTCGTTCAGGCTTTTGAGGGTGCCTTTGATTTCACCGGAAGAGGAGGCCAGGAGGCGATCGGCTGAGGAAGTGGCTGATTGCAGGTTGGCCAGGGTCAATTCCAGGTTTTTCAGGCTGCGGTTGATGGGGCTATTGGGATCCCCATTGGTCAGCCCCTTATTGAGTGAATCCAGAGCGCCTTTGATGCCGTCCTGAATGATTAGTACGTATTGCTTGAGTTCTTCCTGTGGAATATTGGCCCCCAGGAAGCCAACTGCGCCGGGGATCAGGTACGAGCCTGCTTCAAGCATGCCTTGGCGCTCTTCCACCGGAGGGAATTGCAGCCGGACACTTTTGGTGCCCATAAAACCATTGGCAAAAATCTCTGCGCGGGTGCCTTTGGGCACTTCCAGATCCTTGTTCAAATCCAGGGTAACCAAGACTTTTTCCGAGCCTTTTTGCAGTTTAACATCGGCTACAAAGCCAACGTTCACCCCTTGGATCACCACCGACGAGGAGGTTTGGATGCTGAGTGCATCCTCGTATTCCACGTAGTAGAGGTTGGAGCGTGTGAGAATGTTTTTCCCTTTGATGAATTTGATTCCCCAAATGGAAAGTGCAATTGCAACAACGGCCAGAAGGGCGATTTTAACTTCGTTTGACATGAAATGCAAAATTTTGGAGGCGCAAAGCTAAATAAAAGTTTAGTGAAAGTTAGAACGTAGATGCGAATCAGAAGGTTTTATTCAAGGGATACCCAAGACTTTTTTAGCCTCCGGCAAAGAAATTCGTTTCCCGTCCTTAAATGCCACGATAAAAGCATCATTGAAACCCAGTTCCTTACAACGGCTACGCACCTGATTGGCCTGTTGGTAATCCGTATAAGCCTGGGTACGAACCTTGTATAGATTGTCTTCCTGAGCCACTTCCAGCGGAAAAGGAAAGGTTTTCCATTTTGATTCCGTCTGGTTGGGTGTAGCTGGGGTGGCAGCCAACTGGATTTTGAAATTAATTGGCGCGCTGGTGTTGACCGCTGGTGGGCTGACTTTTGCGTTGCTTCCTGGAGGGTTGTTTGCAATTGGGTTATTCGTGGGCTGGTTCCGATTGAGGTTGGGTCCAGGGGGTACAGGTCCGTATCGACTAGCCGAAGTTGCGTTGCCTGAATTGTTGTTGGCTGCAGCATTGTGGCTATTGCCTCCGGGGTCATTGGCGCGTTCTGGTGCGGGAATTTCCTTGGGTTTGGCCAGTTCAGTAGTTTTATTCCCATTCTGAGCCGCGGTGGTATTGCTGTAGTTTTGATTGGAAGAGCCGTAAGAATAGGCCATTGGATTCCCGGTGTTGTTGGTACTGGCCACGGCCTCTTTTTGCCCAGGGTTTTCATATTGACCTTCACTGTTAAAATCGGGTGATTCCGCGTGATTTTTGTACAAAGTGAAGGCTTCCAACATCGCTCCAGCCACCTGATCCTGGCCATATTGGCCATTTAAAAATTGCTCTTCCGTGGGGTTGGTCAAAAATCCAACTTCCACCAATACGCTGGGCATGGCCGTTGCTTTAAGCACCACAAAACCTGCCTGTTTAACGCCGCGTGATTTGCGCTTGGCTTGCAGGCTCAACTTGTTTTCGACCAGTTCCGCGAATTGTAAACTTTGTTTCAAATAGGCATTTTGAAACATGCTGATCATGATGTGCCCTTCGGGTGAATTTGGATCGTAATCGTAGTTTTTTTGGTAATTATCTTCCAGGAGGATGGCAGCGTTTTCACGTTTCGCCACCTCCAGATTGTATTGAGCGGTGTGTAAACCCATGACGTAGGTTTCCGTGCCGTAAGTTCCACTGTTGTTGCCGGGCATGGCATTGCAATGTATGGAAATAAACAAATCTGCGTTGTGTTTATTGGCGATATCGGCTCGCTCGTACAAGGGGATAAACACGTCCTTGTCGCGGGTCAATACGACTTTAAGCCCGGGGAAGCGTTGCTGCAATTGTTCCGCCAGTTTTTTGGCGATGGCCAGGGTGACGTGTTTTTCGTGGGCACTAGCACCATGGCAGCCGGGATCGTGGCCACCGTGCCCAGCATCGATGACTACTGTTTTGAGTTGGTAAGAAGCATTGGGCTTTTGCAACAATGAATCTGACAAGGAATAATTTCGCAGCTTATCCGCAGGGATTCGGTGGCTTTGTATAACTTTGCCCGGCCCGTAGCCAAAGGCTGCTAAGGAAATGTTAAAGCCGAAGAAGACAGCGGACGCGATGAGGATGAGCTTCGTTTGAAAAGAAATCATTGATTGTCTCATAGTTCGTGGGTCTGGATTAAAAGTGGTGTTTAGTTCAGAAGGTATAAAATTGATTTGGGTTTGATTATGAACAAAATGCAAAATAACCGAATTCATTTTTGGAATGCAACAAGTAGCTGGGCAATTTTATTATTTTGCTTGGGATTTACTCCTTTACTGGCGCAAGATCCCTATCCCAAACTGCCTGATAGCCTAAGCGTTGCAGACACCCTTCCGGTTGTTTTCCCTGATTCTTTTCAGTTCAGCGCACCCCGTACCATTCGTTTTTCCAATGATTCCCTGGATGCTCCGGTGGAATACAACGCGGTGGATTCCATGGTATTGGACAATATTGCGAAAAAAATCTATTTATACGGTCAGGCTTCGGTAAAATATACGGACATCAATCTAAAAGCGGCATTTATTGAACTGGATTGGGCCAACAACCTGGTTACCGCTGAAGTACGAGAAGACACAGTGACCGGTCAAATGATCGGAGTACCAGAATTTCAGGACGGCGACCAAACTTTTACAGCCAAACGAATGCGCTACAACTTCAAAACCCGCAAGGGCATGGTTTATGATGTGCGCACCAAACAAACTGATCTTTTTGTACATGGCTCGAGGATGAAGTTCATCCAAGGAGAGAAAAAAGACACCTCAAAACCTGAGAACACCCTTTTTGGGCAAAAGCTGCTTTTTACCACCTGTGAAGCCGATCACCCGCACTTTGGGGTACGGAGTACGAAGCAAAAAATCATCCCGGATAAATTGGCCATCGTGGGGCCATCCCAGATAGAAATTATGGGTGTACCTACTCCGATTTGGTTGCCCTTCGGTTTTTTTCCATTGAAGAAGGGGCGCAGTACAGGTTTGTTGTTTCCTAAAGATTATGAATACTCAGAATCTTGGGGCTTTGGTTTGCGCGACATCGGTTGGTATTTCCCGGTTGGCGATCACTTGAACCTGGCTTTGCGCAGCAATATTTACTTCCGGGGCACCTACGGAGTAGCTTTGCAGGCGGATTACCGCAAACGCTATCAGTTCTCATCAGCTTTGAACCTGCGCTTTGACTCTCAGGTACAAGAGAATTTGGAAACCGGGAAATTTGGTCGTACCAAAAGTTTTGGCATCCAGTTCAACCTCAACCAAGAAGCAGCCGCCCACCCCAACGCCAAAATTGGGGGCAACATCAATATCCAGGGCAACCGGAACAACCAACGGGTATTCAACGACGCTTACAACGTTTTGAACTCGCAGTTGTATTCCAACCTGAATTTTTCCAAAAACTGGCCAGGGAAACCCTATAGCCTAAGTGCTTCTTTCAACCACAGCCAGAACCTGAACAACCGCAAGGTAACCATCAATTTTCCGAACGTACAATTCCAGACCCAAACCCTCTACCCTTTCAAGAAAAAGGTGACCCAAGATAAGTGGTACGAAAGTATCGCGCTGCGGTATGCTGGTGAGGCCCGCAACAGTTTTGTCACCAATGACACCTCAATTTTCACCCAAAAAATGTGGAATGACGCCGTGGCTGGGGCCAGGCACAACATCGATGCCAACACTTCTTTCAAATTGTTGAAATACATCAACGTCAACCCCAATGTGAGCTTTAATGAAATTTGGCAGTTAAAATCGATATCCAAGTCTTTTGACTCCCGGAACGTCATCAAAGCAGATACCGTTGCGGACCCATTTGATCCCGCCAAAGCGCTGATTCGTTACGATACTACTTTTGGTACGGTCCGAACCGATACACTATCGGGATTTGCCTCCTTCCGGCAGTTTTCGGCGGGAGTGAGTTTGAACACCCGGATCTTTTTCACACTCAAAACGGGTAAATTGACTCCCCTGCGGGCAATACGCTGGGAAATGCGGCCCAACCTCTCGTTCAATTATTCTCCCAACTACCTGAACCCCGCTCTGAATTATTTCGACAGCGTACAACAGGATTCCCGCTACCCCTTGATCAAACAGATTTATTCCCGCTTCGACAACATTGCGGTGTACGGCACGCCTACTCCCAGTGGACGACAGATGGCCATCGGCTATAGCCTCAACAACATTTTCCAGGCCAAGGCTTATTCCAAAAGGGATTCGATGGAGAAAAAAATCAAACTCATCGACAACCTGGTCATCGGTGGAAGTTACAACTACGCTGCTGACTCTTTGAAATGGAGCCAACTCAGCATGAGTACTACGGCACGTTTTTTCAAAGGCATGACCACCATGGGCTTTTTTATGAGTTTGGACCCCTATCTGGAAAACGCCCAGGGTTTGCGTTACAACCGCACGGTATGGGAGCAAGGCAGAATTATCCCGCGGATGGAAACAGCGCGTTTTTCCTTTGTGACCGATTTGACGGTGCAAAAAATCCGCGAAATGTTTCAGGGAAAAAAAGAAGAATTGGTTACGGATGTGCGCAACAATCAGCCTAAAAAAAGAGATGAGCAGGAACAGGATTTTCTGAGCTTGTTTGAAAACTTCAGCATTTCGCACAACCTGGATTTTTCCTGGGAAGCACGGGGCAATGAAACCATCTTCCGGATGGGAACCAACTCTATCAACGCGCAAGGGAATGTGGAACTGACCAAAAATTGGGGTGTGTCGGTGGGCAATATTGGGTATGACTTTGTCAGCAAAGGATTGACTTATCCTGCGATTGGTTTTACCCGCGACCTGCATTGCTGGCAACTTTCTTTTGCCTGGCAACCTCAGCGGGGTACTTATGTGCTGAACATTCAAGTGAAACCAGGCACCCTGGATTTCATCAAAATTCCTTATCAGAAGAACAATTACGATTCGAGATCAGGGTTTTAGGATTTCGGAATGGGGATTTCGGATTTCGGAAGTCCACCGAAATCCGAAATCCCCATTCCGAAATAAAACTAGTTCCGAATAATGATCTGTGTACCACCTGGGCCACCTGGGCGTCCCTGCATCATACCAGATTCGCGCATTTCTTTCATTTTTTCCTCACGGATTTTGTTGTATTCCGCGCGGGTCACTTTTTTGCCTTTTTCTGGCACCTTGATGCTGCCTTCTGCTGGTTTTTGCAATTTCACTTCAGAAGCAGTAATGACACTACGACCACCGTCGAAATCCACTTCCAAAATCATTCCAGGCAAACCACCATAACCCTGTGGCCCGAGAGCAACTGGAATAGTTGGAGCAAACCAGGCGGTGACAATCCGAGCGCGGCCCATCAAGCTGTCGGTAAAAGTAGCCGAGATACAAGGGTAGTCCAGGATTTTCTTTTGCTGGCCAGTCACTTTCCAGGCACGGGTTTGGATGGCGTCGTCGATCAAAAACTGCTTGCCAAACAAATCCACTTCTTCAACCTGGCGGTTGTTGGCCAGATCCTTATAAATAGGTGGGTTGAAGCGACGCATCATAAAACGCATGCCACCGCCTTCTCCTCCAGCAGCCGCATCATCCGTAGCCGAAGCAATTTCCTTGTAAAGGGATGTAGTGGCTGTGAAATTGAGGTTGAACTCATTGGTCACGGATTCAGGGATGTTCCGAGTCATGTTGGGATCCATACCAGCAGGCGCATTGGCTTGCATTTCCCGACGCATGTACACCGTTTGTTTGTACAGTACGGTGCCTTCGTTGTTTTGGGCTGAAACAGCCAGGGACAACAACCCAAAAAATAACAGCAGTAAATTCCTCATGGGTAATTCCTTTTTTGTAAGACAAAGCTAAGCTGGAATTGGCCAGTCCCCAAGTTAACGTTCCTTGATTTAAGGTTAATAATGGTTAAAGGCAGGTGCGCGGCCTTTTGCTTTGCTGTAACTTTGTCCCAGAATGGTAGAAAAAACCGCTACCATTTTTCAAAATCTACTGATTTGTATCGGCACAATACATTATATCGGGCTTTAATGACAGGCAGCTTGCTGCTGCTGGCGATATTCCAGATTTACTGGCTAAAAAAAGTATATCAGGAACAAGAGAGCATTTTGCGCCACCAATCGGAGAATGTTTTTATCCAAACCATCCGCGATTTGCAGGATTCGCTGATTCAGCGTAAGATCGTCTTTATGGAAGAAGATCCGAAACGTTCCATCAGACAAGTCATTCCGCCCAATTTCCAGTTTGAAACCAAAGCTCCTCCCCCATCCAAACCATCCACCATGGTCGTCGTGCGGATGGATAGTGTCACTTTTGTGCACCGCGACACCTTTCCTGAAAAAAGACCCATCAATTTTTACTTGCGGCAACGCAGCCCGAAGGATGAGCGCATTCGCCGTTCTTTTGGCCTACGCAGAGGGATTGGTTTGGCCTTGAGCAAAATTCCCAAAGGGGCCAATGCCATGTTCGAGCTGTCTGATGATACCATCCCGAAAGATCAATTGATCAAACGGTACAAAAGCCAGTTGGAAAAAAATGAATTGCCCCTGGCTTTTTCGGTGAGTAAAATCGACTCTTTGCCCGATGAAGTGTCCAAGGAAGGGATTGTGCATTACGCCCCAGCTAGTATTCCTCCTTTTCAGTTTTATCAGTTGGAGGTGGAAGACTACCGCTGGTTTTTGCTCAAACGAATGGCCCCACAAATGATTTTTGGCTTATTCCTCCTCTTGTTCACCGGGCTTACCTTTTGGGTGATCTTCCGCAGTTTGCGGCAGCAACAGCAGTTGACCAAGTTAAAAAACGATTTCATCAGCAACATCACCCACGAGTTAAAAACACCCATTGCCACGGTAAGTGTTGCGCTCGAAGCCCTGAAGGATTTTAACGCCCTGAACAATCCACAACGCACCCGGGAATACATCGATATTTCTCAGCACGAAATGCAAAGATTGGCGATGCTGGTGGATCGGGTATTAAAGATGTCCATGTTTGAAAGTCAGACTTTACAAATCCAGCGTGAACCTTTTAATTTGAAAAATGCGGTTCAAAAAATCCTGGAGTCACTCAGTCTGCAATTTGAAAAAAATCGGGCCAAGGTGAATTTTACCACCGAAGGCCAGGATTTCCAGATTGATGCCGATCCGATTCATTTGACCAATGTGGTGTATAATCTTTTGGACAATGCTTTAAAATACAGCAAAGACCAACCCAACATCGACATC
Source organism: Chitinophagales bacterium (assembly GCA_013298445.1). Taxonomy (GTDB): domain Bacteria; phylum Bacteroidota; class Bacteroidia; order Chitinophagales; family Saprospiraceae; genus Haliscomenobacter. The sequence continues at coordinate 7,645 of JAAFHQ010000152.1, forward strand.
AACCTGTCCGAGCACAATGGCTCCCTCACCCTCAGTGTAAAAGACCAGGGCATTGGGATTCCCAAGGAGTATCAAAGTAAAGTTTTTGATCAGTTCTTTAGAGTCCCTAATGGGGACCGGCACAATGTAAAAGGTTATGGTTTGGGATTAAGTTATGTGGCCGGGGTAATTCAGCAGCACGGTGGGCAAATCATTTTGGATAGTGAAGTAGACAATGGAACCCGTTTTACGGTATTTTTGCCCAGGCATATTAAATAAGGTGTAGTGGCAACAAAAGTACTGTATGTAGAAGATGAGTTGTTTTTGGGCAAAATTGTCCAGGAAAGCCTCGAAAGTCGGGGGTTTGAAGTCCAGATGGTCGACGACGGGGCCAAAGTAATGGCTTCTTTTGATTCATTTCTACCCGACATTTGCCTGCTTGATGTGATGTTGCCCAATCGCAACGGTTATGAATTAGGCGCGGATATCCGCCAACGCTTCCCTAACCTGCCCATTATTTTCCTCACCGCCAAAACGCAAACGGAAGACGTACTCAAAGGTTTTACCTCGGGTGGGAATGACTACATCCGCAAACCCTTCAGCATGGAAGAGCTGATTGCCCGCATCCACAATTTGCTCAACTTGAGTGGGCAAAATCCAGGGGAAACTGGGAGCGAGCAAAATGGGATCATCCACTTGGGAAAGTATGAATTTGATTTGCGCAAGTATGAACTGAGGTTTGAGGCTCAAATCCGCAAATTGTCCCACCGCGAAGCAGAACTACTCAAAATTCTGGCGGACCATCGTAATTTTACGGTAGAACGTAAAGAGATCATGCTACAGATTTGGGGCGATGATTCTTTTTTTAATTCGAGGAACCTCGACGTGTACATCACCCGTCTACGGGACTATCTACGCGAGGATGAGCGGGTGCAAATCATTACCTTGAAAGGAGTGGGTTATCAATTCATTGTAGATTAGAAGCCATATAAATAAGGACAAGTGAATATTAGATTATCTTTTTATCCAAAAAACACAAAACAAACCAGAATTATAACAAAATAAAAACGATCACAAAGTGCTAACAACCGAATTACAAGACATCGAAAAAAAACTCCTACAGCTCATACTACATAAGCAGCTTTAACCTATCTTCGCATGGAATTTCTTTTGGACTACCTTGAATACTACTCTTAGGAATTGATTGCTGTTCAGAGACGACCAGTAAATATTTTTTTTGCAATCGTTCCATTTCAATCGCTGAATCTGATCACTAAAGTTGTAATGACTTTGGTGTCAACTATTTTGATAATAACGCTATTTTTTATAAATCGGTATCTCATGAAAAGACCCTTACTCTTGAGCAATCTAGCTTTGAGAACTTTCCTTCCGTATATTGTGCTCGACAGAGTGCAAAGGCTCATTGATGTACCTATCAAGGCCCTACTTCTTGTGATGAGTATGTTGGTTATGGCTTCGGCTTTGGATGCCCAACCAGTAACATTAACCACCAACGATTTTGGGCCTACCTCGTTCTGCCAAGGAGCGACGGGGTCTACTGTTCAGTTTACAATTGGTGGTACTTACACCGCAGGAAACGAATTCAGGGTACAACTGAGTGATGCTTCGGGGAATTTCATCAACAATGACAACTCCTCAAACATCATTGGATTCATAACAAGCGTAACTGCGGCACCTATTACAATAACTATACCTGCAACTCAGGCTCCGGGTACGGGCTATCGGGTGCGGGTTGTATCCACCAACCCCATCAGAAACGCGACCAACGCAACAGATGATGACAATGGTAACAACCTCACGGTTTTGGCGCGCACCTTTACCTCTAGCTTTACCTTTAACAACCCATCTTGTGTTAACGACCCAGTATCCGCTTTGGTTGGACTTGGCACCAATAATTGTGCTTTCAATGCTGGCAATAGTTTCATTTTAGAACTTAGCAATAAATCGGGAAGTTTTGTCGCAGCAGGAGGATATCCGAAATTGATCGATTCTGAGGTTACTGTAAATGGTACGACCCTCAGTGGCAATCTTCCTTCTGTTCTTCCCTCCGGAACGGGTTATAAATTGAGAGTCCGGTCAACAAATCCGACTGGTCCTCCAAATGATATTGAATCAGCATCCTTCGAAATCCGAGGAGGTTCCCTCAACGTGATGGAAGCTGCTGCCACCAAATTCTGCCAAGGCCAACGTTTTACCAAAGCGTTTGCCTTTTCCAATGAAGAGGTTCTGATTGCCAATAATGAGTATTGGATCCAACTCTCCAATGCGGCGGGTAGTTTTGCCTCCCCTACAATTATAGGCCGTATCCGCTCTCAACTATTTACAGGAAATATCGATTATGCCATTCCTTACACTCAGCCAGGTGGTGCAGGTTATAAAATTCGCGTCGTAGCCAATAATGGTACGCTGCTGGGTTGTGAATATGGTCCCTACACCATTGCTGGTCCACGGGCAC
>JAAFHQ010000153.1 GCA_013298445.1 Chitinophagales bacterium
AATAAGCATTGTTGGTAATAATGCGGCGGAAGTAATAAACACCAGGAGTATTGTAATCATTTAATACGTTGTTGTAGACCTGGTCGTCCGCTTCACCTGCATTTGCACCCGCTACAAAGGGGCCAGCTGGAGTGGTAGTCGATACTTCCCAGGCATAAGATTGACCACCAGTAGGATCACCACCTTCTAAGTTATCGGTCAACAGGACTAAAGTGTTAGTCACCTCGTCTTCACAAAGCGTCACTTCGTCGAGGGCATTCACCAAAAAACCAATGTTGTTGGCATTGGGCGAAACAACCAGGAGCCTTGGATTGCTGGAACCACAAGTATTGTTGGCTACAACACTGACGCTACCGATCTGGAACAATGCACCAGAGGTAACCGTAATCGAAGTGGTACCTTGCCCAGCAGTGATCTGCCAGCCAGTAGGTACAGTCCAGGTATAGCTGGTGGCTCCTGCAACTGAAGCGATGGAGTAAGTCAAGCCAGCCGTATTGTCACAAACACTTGCACCACCAGTAATGGCACCAGGCTGAGGAGGCCCATCATCCACTACAAAACTATCGGTATTGTTGCTGGGTATCGCACAACCCAGCAAATTGATGGTAATGCTTGTATTGCCACCATTGTTCAAATTTCCAGTAGTGAAAGAACCAGTGCCACCAGTGAAGGTAACGGTGGCGTTCACATTGCTTGCTGTATTTGCACCAGAAATGCTGTAAACCACACTATAAGTACCATCGGGTACGGTATTGGAACTAAGCGTTACCGTAGCAGGCCCATCTTCACAAACGGGCTCGGTCACAGCTACTGAAAAGTTGGAAACAACCAGTCCACAAGACCAGCTTACGGATACAGCGCCATTGGCACCGCGACCAGAGCCAAACGTAATTACGTTTTCAGACTTGCCACCGCCGCCGCCACCAGGTGCAAAGCCGTTTTGACCCAATGTTCCCGGCACATCATCGGCACCTGCACCACCGTCGCCAGCGCCACCAGCACCACCGCCAGTGCCAGCACCACCGCCAGCCAACCCGCCAGCTCCTGGAGTAGTATTAGTACCCGCGGCACCATTGCGGCCATCGGCTGCAGAAGTAGCTGCACCGCCGCCGCCGCCGCCAGCATCAGCATCAGCGCCGCCAGCAGCGGAAGAACCGCCACCGTTGCCACCCGAAAAAGCGCCAATAGTAGGCGTACAAGCAGTAGCTAAACCGCCGGTGCCACCGGTAAGGCCGCTACCCGCATTCCCACCTACCGCAATGACTGCGATACCAAAGCTGGAGCTTCCACCGTTTGAGCCTACGCCACCACCGGTACCTACGGTAACCGTATAGGAGGCACCTGGCGTTACGGCAAAAGTGCTGGTAGCAAAAGCACCACCACCACCACCGGCGCGGCCTCCAGTACCACCACCCGCACCACCGCCACCTGCACCCCAGGCTTGCACCGTAATGCTGGTCACGCCTGTGGGCACTATGAAAGTGCCGCTGGAATTGAAGGTTTGAGATTGTGCATTGAGGTTTGTGACTAAACCACAACATGCAAGAATCAACAATGGGATACGCTGTAAGAGTTGAGATGGAAGTTTGGCCCAAAAGGACGAGCTCCTTCCACCGGGAAAGGTGTAAATTTTTTTCATTTAGGTCGTCGTATTAAATGTGTTCTTAAAAAGATGCAAAAGCATCAGCATCAACATTTGAAAAAGCCGCTAATCGGCTAAAAGACAAAGAGATTTGGCTCAAAATTAGGAGGAAATTCTGGGTTAAAGGGCATTTACAGCGAAAATTAGGTATGAAAACAAGAACGGCACTAAATTTTTACACTTTCTGGATAAAACTCATTTTCCATTACCTTTGTCCGATTATTCTTCACCAAAATGTAGCAAATGGTTACCGTCTTGCTGGCCTTGGTTTTGGCGCTTTTTGCCGCCATGCTTTTTTTGAATGTATACTTTCGGGTCAAAGTGTTCAAAGTGTACAAAATTCTGGTGCAAAACCGGGTTGAATTTGGCGCTGCCCACTTGTTCAATAAGCAAAAAATGGAGGAGGAAGTGATTTCCCGCTATCCCCACATGCGTGAGCACATTTTGGCTTTTGTCAACCACATTCAGTATTCTATGCGAATGGCCACGGTGCTCATTTTTTTAATCACGCTTTTCGGCGCGATTCTCATGTATTTCAAATAATTCATTATGCTAAAAATAGGCGTACTTGGCACGGGCCATTTGGGTAAAATCCATCTAAAATGTATCCAACTGGCTGTAGAAACCTATGAACTCGTCGGTTTTTACGATCCCAACCCCCAGATGGCTCAAAGTGTGGCCGAACAATTCCAGCTCAAAGCTTTTGACTCGGTAGAAGCGCTCATAGAGGCGGTCGACGTAGTTGACATCGTTACGCCTACCACGACCCATTATGAATTGGCTTTAAAAGTCATCCAGGCGGGTAAGCACGTTTTTATCGAAAAACCGCTTACCCATACCATTGCTGAGGCTGAAGAACTCATTCGTTTGAGTAAGGAAAAAGGAGTGCAGGTGCAAGTTGGGCACGTGGAACGGTTCAATCCGGCATTTTTGGCACTGGAAGACATGCCGCTCAAACCCATGTTCATCGAAGCCCATCGCCTGGCCGCCTTCAATCCACGGGGCACCGATGTATCGGTGGTACTCGATCTGATGATTCATGACCTGGACATTGTTTTGAGTATGGTTGACGCGGCGCCGACCAAAGTAAGTGCCAACGGAGTTGCGGTGGTCAGCGAAACGCCAGATATTGCGAACGCACGCATCGAGTTTGCCAATGGCTGTGTAGCCAACCTTACCGCCAGTCGCATTTCGATGAAACAAATGCGCAAAGTGCGTTTCTTTCAACGTGATGCCTACATCAGCCTGGATTTTTTGGACAAAAACGCTCAGGTGGTGCGCCTCTACGACCAGGATGCCCCCAATTTGCCACAAGAGGCAAACCTGTTGGAATGGCATACCCCCCAGGGTGTAAAGATGCTGCACATTGATATGCCACCCATCGAATCGGTCAATTCGATCAAGATGGAACTGGAGTCTTTTGCTGAGAGCATCGTCCATCAAACGACGCCGAAAGTGAGCATTGAAGACGGATATCAGGCATTGAAGCTGGCGTACGAAATCATCGCAGAGATTGATCGGGGGCCCTGGAGGGTGTAGGATATTACTTTACACAAGCGTAAACATTTGATCACATAGCCTTAACCTCAAAAAATGAGTACTCAGGGGAAAAAGCCTGATTTTGCAACCCGAAAATGGGGTCAGTTGCTAGCCTGTTTTTTTTTGCTGCTGGGGACAAGTGCCTGTGATCTGATCAATCCGGAGGAAGAAATTCCTTCATACATCTGGATCGCTCCTTTTGAGGTACAAACGAATGGGACAACCCAAGGCAGTGCTTCGGCCAAAATTACCGAAGTCTGGGTGAGCGTTGATGATGCGTTTTTTGGGGTATATCCATTGCCCGCCAAAATTCCCATCCTCAAAACCGGAAACAGTAAAATCAAGTTGGAAGCGGGAGTCAAAGACAATGGCATCAGCACCACGCCAGAGATTTATCCTTTTTTTCAGGCCTTGGAGTACAACATCGCGCTCAAAGCCAACGAAATAGATAGCATTCGGCCCAAAGCCATTTATCGGAGTGGCATCCGTTTTGCTTTTGTAGAAAATTTTGAAAACAGTTCACACGTTTTTCAAACCTTGGTCACAGGTAATGAGTCTAATCGCATGAGCATTACCAATGAAGGAGCTTTTGAAGGCAGTGGATCTGGTCTTATTCAACTCAGCACCCAATATCCGGCTGTAGAACTTGCTACCCGCAATACCTACTCCGGCCTGCTGGCCAAAGGGACGGCAGTGTACCTGGAACTCAACTACAAAGCCGAGGTTCCGCTACTCGTAGGAGTTATTGCCTACAAGGCTGGAAACATAAATGCAGGGGGGCAAATCCTGTACGCGGCGGGTTTTAACGCCAGTGAAAACTGGAATAAAATTTATTTTAACCTAAGTCGGGTAGTTGCAGACAGCAGATTGGACGAATACCAGATCATACTAAAAACAGAAATACCCAAAAACGCAGATGGTACAATCAATCGATCCAACGCGAAAATCTGGCTTGACAACGTCAAACTCGTCCACTTCTAAAGTTGACTACCTCACCACTACGCGCATCCGTAGGCGCCACACCCTGGTGTATAAGGTTGCCGATTTTTTGTCAGCGATGTTGGTTTGGGCGCTTTTCTTCAGCTATCGCAAGGTATTCGTTGAAAGTGGTACTTTTCCTGCCGACGTAGTAGCCGATCAAAATTTTTGGTACGGCATCGTGTTGATTCCTGCCGGCTGGGTAGCGTTTTATTCAATTTTTGATCAATACAAAGACATTTACCGCTTGTCGAGGGTGTCCACCTTGGCGCGAACACTTTTTTTGAGCTTTTTTGGGGCAGTTTTTTTGTTTTTTGCGGTCATTCTCGATGATGTCATCCTCAGCTACCGCACCTATTATACTTCTTTTTTTACCCTCTTTACCCTGCATTTTGTAATCACAGCAACCGTGAGGATGATCCTGCTGACCCGTGCCAGCAAGCGATTGAAGTCGGGCGCAGTCAGTTTTAACACCCTAATCATCGGTGGAAATTCCAGTGCACTTGAGCTTTATCAGGATTTAACTACGCGCAAAAAGAGTCTTGGCTACAAACTGCTGGGTTTTATTGATACCAATGTTCAAAATAGCTCCCCTCTGCGCAAACATTTGCCCAAACTCGGATATGCCAATACCATTCCAACTGTGGTACGTGATTGCAACGTAGAAGAAGTGATCATTGCCATGGAAAGCAGCGAAAACAGCCGCGTTCGCGAGATCCTCAATACCCTGTTTGAATTCAGCCCACCCGTTCAAGTCAACATCATCCCCGACATGTACGACATCATGCTGGGGACCGTAAAAATGAACCACGTTTATGGTGCGGTATTGATTCAAATTCGCCAGGACCTTTTGGCCAACTGGCAGGTCATCATCAAACGGATGATTGATTTGGCGGCTTCTTCTTTGTTTTTGCTGGTTTTTGCTCCACTGTATGCCTACATTGCCTTGCGGGTAAAAATGTCTTCACAAGGCCCGATTTTTTACCGGCAGGAGCGGGTTGGCATCAATGGCAAACCGTTTTTTATCATTAAGTTCCGCTCCATGTATACCGATGCAGAAAACCAGGGCCCACAATTGTCGCAGGATGGCGACAACCGGGTTACCGCCTGGGGGGGCACCATGCGCAAATACCGCCTGGACGAACTGCCCCAATTCTGGAACGTCTTGCGGGGGGAAATGGCCCTGGTTGGCCCACGCCCCGAACGACAGTTTTACATCGATCAGATTGTACCCCGTGCACCGCATTACAAACACTTGCTCAAAGTACGCCCCGGCATCACTTCCTGGGGACAGGTCAAATACGGTTACGCTTCCAATGTAGACCAAATGATTCAGCGCCTGAAATTTGATCTGTTGTACATCGAAAACATGTCGCTCGCCCTGGATTTTAAAATCCTGTTTTATACGGTACTTGTTTTGCTTCAGGGAAAAGGGAAATAGAGCGAAAAGACTTAATACGCTCTCTGAGGTGAACCCCTAAGGTGAACTAAGGTGTCTTAGGTGGTGAATACATGCCCTGCTCCGCAGGGCTTTTTTTTATTTTCACCACCTAAGACACCTTAGTTCACCTTAGAGGTTCACCTCAGAAGTTAGGCGCCTGCGGCGCTATTCGCTTTTTATCGTGAACCAAAACTTCCTTCCAATTGTATATACTTTCAAATCCGCACAAAGCATTACCTTTGCTGCGGAATTGATTTTTTACAAAAAAACAACTTAACCGACACGATATGTATCCAATCGAGATTGTAGCGCCAATGTCGCAGGACTTGACAGCCTTTGGGTTCAAAAGCTTAGCTACTCCAGAACAAGTTATTGAGGCATTGGATCAAGACACAGGTACCACTATGATTGTGGTGAATTCTGTATGTGGCTGTGCGGCAGCAAATGCTCGTCCGGGAGCGAAAATGGCCCTGCAAGGCGCAAAAAAACCAGATAATTTGGTGACTGTATTTGCAGGCGTTGATCAGGCTGCTACGGCTAAAGCCCGTGAATACCTGCTGCCTTATCCACCCTCTTCTCCTTCGATTGCCCTGTTTAAAGATGGCAAACTGGTACACTTCCTGGAAAGACACCACATCGAAGGCCGTTCTGCTGAAATCATTGCGGAGAATTTGAAAATGGCTTTTGAAAGATATTGTTAGTTGTAGAGACGCACGGCTGAGCGTCTCCCATTTTGGCGCACAACTGTAATTGTGCTCAGTTGTGCGCCCATCCTCTCGCAAAGACGCACGGCCGTGCGTCTCTATATTTCCTTGTAAAGTTTTAAGATAATCTTTCCCCAAATCGCTCTTTGGTGCAGACCACTTTGTAACTTAGCATCAAATTCCACTGATCGCCAAGTCACTTATGAGAGTTACAACCTGCATCATTACCCTGCTTTGGAGCGTCTTTACCTTCGCTCAAGGGCCCCTCAAAGTCAGCACCAATCAACGGTATCTTGTCAAAGCCGATGGCTCCGCCTTTTTCTGGCTGGGCGACACCGCCTGGGAGTTGTTCCATCGCCTGAATCGTGAAGAAGCCACTCAATACCTGAGCAACAGGGCCGCCAAAGGATTTACAGTGATTCAGGCCGTTGCCCTGGCCGAAATGGATGGACTCAACACCCCCAATCCTTATGGCGACAAACCTTTGTGGAAAAACGACCCAAGCACCCCCAACGACGCCTATTTCAAACACGTCGATTTTATCGTGGACAAGGCGGCCGAGCTAGGCCTCTTCATTGGCTTATTGCCCACCTGGGGAGATAAAGTATTTAAAGACCGTTGGGGCATGGGGCCTGAGATCTTTAATCCAGAGAACGCCAGAACCTATGGTCAATGGATTGGCGCACGGTACAAGGATCGCAAAAACATCATCTGGATCATGGGCGGCGACCGCAACCCCCGCAATGAAGCCGACCTGGCGACCTGGCGAGCCCTGGCTGCGGGTGTAAGCGATGGGGTAGGGGGGGCAGACAAAGCCTTAATGACCTTCCATCCCCAACCGAACGACTTGCAAGACGGCGGATCTTCCAAATGGTTTCACAACGACACCTGGTTGGATTTCAATATGTTCCAAACTGGGCACTGCCGCGAAAACAACGTATGGGACCGCATCCAGGTCGCCTATAAAAAGACACCCATCAAACCCGTTCTGGACGGGGAAACCATCTACGAAGACCACCCCGTTTGTTTCAACGCCAAAGACCTGGGCACCTCCAGCGCCTACGACGTGCGCAAACACGCGTACCTCGATGTGTTTGCCGGAGCTTGTGGCCACACTTATGGCTGTCACGACATCTGGCAGATGTACGATAAAACCCGCGAACCAGTCAATGGCCCTCATCTGGTCTGGCAAGAAGCAATGGATTTGCCTGGTGCAACCCAGATGCAATATTTGCGCCGATTGATGGAATCCCGTCCGATGCTGGATCGGGTTCCCGACCAAAGCCTGATCACCAGTGCCCGGGCTGAACACGATCGGGTGCAGGCAACCCGGGGTAAGGATTATCTTTTTGTCTATTCTTCTCAAGGCAAACCCTTCACAGTCAATTTGGGTAAAATCAGCGGCAAAACCCTCCAGGCCACCTGGTACAATCCGCGCAACGGCGAAACCAAAGTGGCCGACAAGGTGCCCAATGTAGGACAAAAAGTATTCACCCCACCCAGCAATGGTTATGGCCAGGATTGGATATTGTTGCTGGATGACAGCAGCAAAGGCTATCCGGCACCAAAGTAGTGGGGCAAAATGAACACTTATTTTTATCGCCCAAAACAAGACCACTATGGGATACTTTGGAACAAACGAAGACCTGCCAGCAACGATCTCATTCCGGGCGGGCCCCTGGACTGGTCTTTACGAAGCGGGCAAACTGCGTTACCTGCGGCTAGGCAATTGTGAAGTTTTGCGCATGATTTATCCGGCTATTCGCGACCAATACTGGCGCACGGCACCGGCGCAAATCCTCAGTGAAAAAATTCAGCTTGAAGCCCAATCTTTTTCCATTGAATACACGGCCCGTTACCAATTGGAAGCAGTAGATTTCCAGGCGCAATATGTATTCCAGGGCGACGCTGATGGGCGCTTGAGTGTAGAGATGCACGGCGAAGCGCTAGGCGATTTCCAGCGCAACCGCATTGGCCTTTGTGTGTTGCACCCCATCGACACTTGTGCCGGAAAACCTGTATCGATCATCCATCCTGACGGTAGCCGAGAAACTTCAACTTTTCCCAGCTTGATTAGCCCCCACCAGCCTTTTATCGGGGTACAAGGCATGGAGTGGAGCCCTGCTCCTGGTCTGCAAGTGCAACTCTTTTTTGAAGGAGACATTTTTGAAACGGAAGACCAGCGCAACTGGACAGACAGTTCTTACAAAACCTATAGCACTCCCTTGTCGATCCCGATTCCAGTCCAGGTGCAAAAGGGCGAAAGGATGCTACAAAAACTCATCCTGCAAGCTCAGTCCAATGGCCAGACCACAACTGAACCTGAGCAGCTGGAAATAAAAGTGTTGGAACAGACTTATACTTTCCCGAAGCTGGGAACAGACTGGAACCCAGGCATTACAGCACAAACGCCAGCATTGCCCCTGGATTTTTTGAACTTGCTGTTGAAACTGGATGAGTCCAAATGGACTGAAAGACTGTCCGCCGCCGCGCAAACTGCAATACAGCGCAACAAAAAACTGGGGATCAGTGTGGCCTTGACTTCAACTGCCGACCTCTCCCCATTGATCCAGGCATTGGCCCCTCTAGCCGACCAAATCCAACAACTTTGTATCCTATCGGCCACTCATCCAGTACCTGCAGAAGACTTGATGGAGGCCGCTTACGCGGCATTGAAAGCTCACTTTTCCCACATCCCGATCGGTTTTGGCACCGACGGCTACTTTACTCAACTCAATCGCAATCGCCCTCAAACTACTACTTTTGACTTTTTGCAGTTTTCACCCAATCCCCAGGTGCATGCTTTCGATACCCGCACGATTATCGAAAACCTGAGTGCTCAGCGGGATGTTGTGCGGACTGCCCAAGGTTTTGCCCCTGGCAAAGCCATCCACGTTGTTCCGATCACCTTGCGCTCGCGCTCCAATCCGAACCCTGCTGATGCCATTGACCCTCGTCAACATAGCCTCTTGACTGCAGCCTGGACTTTGCTGAGTTTGAAGTACCTGGCGCCTTGTGCGGCACTGAGTTATTTTGAATGGGTGGGTGAAAAAGGGATTTTGCCCCCTGATGGCTCTTCGCCCTTGGCGGATTATTTGCAGCAGATTGCCGAATTTCAGCCGGTCTGCATCGTGGATGCCTATTCCAGTGATCCGTTGAAGAAGGATTTGCTGCTGTTGGAAAACGGGCGGAAGGAACGACTGGGGTTTGAGGTGGATTTTGAGACGGGGGAAATTCGGGTGCTGTAGCAAGTAGTACCTAAGCGGGCATCGCCTTAAAATACAACTGCGCATACCGCGCAATGTACTTCCCGATCACATCAAATTCCAGATTCACCAAATCCCCTTCCACGATCGACTGAAAGGTGGTATGCCCATAGGTATAGGGTATGATCGACACCGAAAACAGGTCATCCACCGGACTCACCACCGTCAAACTTACGCCATTGATACAAACTGAGCCCTTGTCCACTAGCAAATGCTCCTCCGTTGGTGTGTAGCGGAAATGAAAATTCCAACTGCCATTGCGATCGTCCACTTGGGTACACACACCCGTGCCATCCACGTGGCCTTGCACAATATGCCCATCCAGGCGACCATTGGACAACATCGCCCGTTCCAGGTTGACCAGGCTACCCACCTGCCACTGTCCCAGGTTGCTGCGTTT
>JAAFHQ010000154.1 GCA_013298445.1 Chitinophagales bacterium
CAACAACGACCTGGACGAAGGCCCCATCCTGATGCAAAACGTCATCCCGGTGGATCACACCTACTCCGTGCAGGACATGATGCAAAGTGGCCGCGACGTGGAGAAGATTGTGCTCGCTCATGCACTCAAACTGGTTTTTAACGACAAGGTGGCTGTCGTGGGCAATAAGACGATTATTTTTGATTGAAATAATGAAGCTGGACACGCGATTCTGGTTTCGCTCTTCCTTATACACCTAAACTGGAAAATTATGGAATTCAAAGGACTACGCACCTGTATTTACAAGGTGAATGACCTCGAAAAGGCAAAGGCCTGGTATAGCGAAGTATTGGGCTTTGCGCCTTACTTTGATGAGCCTTTTTACGTAGGCTACAATGTGGCTGGCTATGAATTGGGCCTGATACCAGATGAAGGGAACCCTGCAACACATGAGGGTGGGGTGCACACTTATTGGGGGGTAGAGGATGTAGAGGCCATGTTCCAACGCATGTTGGGTATGGGCGCGAGTGCCTACGAAACGCCGAATGAAGTAGGTAGTGGCATTGTGGTGGGCATGGTCAAAGACCCCTGGGGGAATTTATTCGGGATGATTTACAACCCGCATTTCAGTTTGCCTAAGTAAGAAATGAATCTAAAAAAGGGTGAACAAGTAAATTTCTCGTCCACCCTTTTTGTATTTCCTTATTTCGACATTCCAAAGTTATCCATCCAGTCCAACATGCCCCCTTCCAGGTTGCGCACGTTTTTGAAACCGGCTTCTTTCAGCTGATACTGTACGCTGGCGCTGCGACGGCCAGAGCGGCAGTAAACAACTATTTCGTCCTCTTTGTGGCTGATCAAGCTGGGAATGACCATCGGAAAATTTCCCATTGGAATCAGGTTGCCACCTACATTGAATTCCTCGTGTTCGTATGGTTCGCGCACATCGATGAGAACAAAATCCTCTTTACGTGCAAGTTTTTCTCTCAATTCCTGTACGGTAATGTCCATGATTATTCTAGTTTTTGTGTTTCTAACCTGCTTTGTGAACAAAGTCAACATGGCGCAAAATTAATGGTGAAAAATGGTTACCGAATAATGCGCCGCAAATGTATTCATTTTTAGAGATTTAAAAGCAATCTCTATTGTTAATCATTCTCAAATTCACTTTCAGTACTTACGGGTGCTTCCGTGGGGCAATCCGTAGGTCGTTTGCGGGTTAGGAACAATTTGAGCTCCGCACCCGATTTCATCGTTGAATCAGCATGAAAGGCAGGTTCCTGCTTCCACACATAATAACCAACAGGTCGACTGGCCGGATTGTTGTCATCGGTTTCCAAAACCAACTTGACACCGCTGTTGCTGATGATGAATTCCGCTTCATCGTAGGTTTTGCACAACACATCGGGGATGGGCACATCGCCAGTATTGCGCACGGATACCACCAGGACAACTTTGGAAGCCTTGGGTACTTCAATCCCCGTCTTCAGCTCGGTAGCGGTGTATTGTCGGCCATTGTACTTGACGAACATTACCGTATTTTCTTCCAATTGACGGTCAAACAGGTATTCAATTTTACCCACTTTTATCCCTTTTGCATTCAAGGCATTGGTGTAAACGGACAATTCATCCCGCCCGACGAGGTCGGGAAGATTCACCATCGGCGCTTGGCCACTGGTGATCACCACGTAGATGTTGCGGCTGTTTTTGACCCGGGCTGGTGGCTTGGGGTCTTGATCCACGATGATTCCCGGAGCTTTGTCGGGATCAAATTGGGTAGAACTAACCACAATTCTGAAACTGGCCAGACGTGCCTTAGCCTTGGCATCTTCGAGGCTCAAACCCCTGAAGTCGCGCAATTCCATGGATTCGCCATGGTGGGTATAAATTTTGATCCCAGTAGTGAGACCAAAAAAAACTAAAAAAATGAAGGCTGCTAAAGCCAGGGCATTTTTGATGAATAGTGTAGACACAAAAAATCCGATTGTATCGTTGAGGAATTCTTTAAAGCGGGCTTCGACTCCGTAGCTGGGGACTTCAGGAAGTGGTGTACCAGACACCGTTTCTTTTGGCGCTACTTCGGGTAGGCTTACGAGTGGTGCAGGAACGGGTTCAGTAGTAGGAATGCTGGCAATTGGAATAGTTACTTTTGGTGCAGCAACCACTTCTGCGACCATGGTTGAAGCCAGTTCCGCGTATTTTTTGCTTTCGCTCAGGATCTGATCCAGCTGGATAAAAGGAGTAATACCCGCCAATCCCGCTTGTTGCAATACACCCTTCCCGTAGTGAAATGGAGGCAAGGTGTTGGCTTCCAATAAAATGACTTCAGGGTTGGTGTTTTCGTAAATGCGTACAAAGCCATCAATTGTGGCTAACCCAAAAATATTGAGGATGCGGGCTGCTTTTTCAAAATCAGCCTTGACTTGAGTGCTCAAGAATTGTTGGTCCTGCGGATTTTTGGAAAAACGCGCCGGAATAACCGGATACCCTTGCCCTGGAATGATTTCCGCCAGGTCAAAAACCTGGTATTTCATACTGCCTTCAATGGTCGGGGAGGCCATTACAGTAGCAGAAATTTCCAAAAAATGCCGGGCACCTTCAGGGCTGATCATCGACTCCAAAAGGACTTCTTCCGCATACGGAAATTCAGTTTTGGGCTTTAATTTGAGGATCTTACGGTACTCCACCCCATCGGCACCCTGAGGCCGAAACATCAGGCGCAGGTAGGCTTCCAAATCTCCCCGGTTGCGGATTGCCTTGACCGCAATTCCTCCGTTTTGATCAATGGGTTTTGCCACAAAGGGGTAACTCAAGCGCGTTTCAATCTTTTGAAAGGCTTCCTCTGCACTAAGTTCAAAGGCACGTTTGCTGAGCACCAATTGCTGCGGGCCCTGGAAACCATTGCGTTTCCACACCTCCAGCGTTTGGACTTTATTGACGGCGATGTGAGAGGTTTTGTGGCCAGAACCATTGTAGGGAATTTTGCGGGCCTCCAATTCTTGTTGCAGTTGACCGTCTTCTCCAGGGCGGCCTTGCAAGGCAATAAAAGCCTGATCAATCATCCGCGCCAGGTCGTCCAAACTGCGTTTTTGCGCACTGGCGTTTGCACTGCCACTGGCATATTTGACCAGGATGTCTGCACTGCGGTTGCGCAGGGCTTCCACTTCTTCAATAGCTGCGGGAGCTTTGTGCAAGGCTTTGCCAATACTGTCGATATCAGGCAGAAACAACATGGCACCGGGCGTCTGGAAATATTCCCATTGCTGGGCGTTCCCAGTCAACAAAACGGGGATCGGGTCATATTCTTCCGTGCCAGAAAGCACTTCGTATACGTGGCGGGCGGTTTGTAGGGTCAGATTGCGCTCTACCCCATAACCACCATAAAACAGTGCTACTTTGGTTTTTTTCTCATCTTGTGGCCGCCAATTGCGCACCAATTCGTCCAGGTATTGCAGCAATGAACGCAGGCTGGCATCCTGCCCTTGTTCATTCACTCTTGCCTGTAAAGAGGAACGAATCAGGTAAGTCAAGAGTTGAGATGGACTCAGCCCAATGGCTGCACCAGCGTGCAACATTTGAGTGGGAAGGAAAGGCTCAGGGTTGGGTAAAACCTGCTCAATGTACACCTGACCTTGCTCATCAATACAACCCCTTACGCCCACGTAAGCTTGAACTTCAAGTGCGGTAAACAAGCGTTCACAGACTACCCGGATTGCTGCTGATTGCTCACGAGAAAGTGGAGCCGGAGCCACATTATCCGCTTCAAAGGGTTCTGGCAATAGAGCTACGGGGCTGCCATCTTCTTTGGCCAAGACCATACAAGAGAACTTGGCCCAATCAGGATTCTCCTGAATACTGAGCTGTGCAGCTGCATAATTTCCTTCCAAAACCATCTGCGCTTGCTCTTCCAAGATTTCGGAAGCTAAGCGATTTAAGGTTTTGAGCAGTTCTTCGGGGTGGAAAACGGAATATTGTTGACCATTGGCTCCTCCTACCCGAATCGGGAACCCCAGGCCCTCACTGGCGTTGAGCAACAAACGGATGTGGTCAATACGTTCGTATTCGCTGCGTTTCAACCAATCTCCAACCAAAATGATTTCCCGACCAAAAGCGGCGTCTACAGCTTCTCGGAAAGTTTCAGGATCATCTTGTTCATTCACTACTATCTGGTGCTCAATGGCACTTTGTGCGGTAGAACCAATACTTACCGGAAAACCAACCTCATGGTGCACTTTATTGAGCAATGTGGTCAGGTCTGCTCCCAGCCATTCCTGCCGATTCAAGGTGATTTGCCGCAGGGTATAAAAACCTTTGGCCTTGAGCAGTGGAATGAGTTTAGCCTGGTCACTAAAAGTAGCACAAAGACTACTGTTGCTGCCTGAGTAGGGGATCCGCAGTTCTTCCAGGCGCAGTTGTAACGCTCCAAATTCGCCTGGCATGAGCAAAAAAGCGAAATTGATGAGCTCGGGAAGTTCCGCTGCTTTGATCGGTTCGCCCATTTTTTGGAAATGGCGATCCAATTCATCCTGGGGAAGATTCCCTAAACTTTCGATGTAAATGCGAAACTGGTTAGGGGAGGGGGGGCAGAGTTCTGGTGTTGGACAAAAGTCGCGGATATTGGGCTGAAAAACACTCTGCCAATCCAGGAGGATAATGTTCTCCAGGCTGTCCACAAAAATGGGTACAGGCTCAAAACAACCACGGTTTAGGTAATTGTAAGCGGTTCGCCCTACATCAAAGGAACGTTCCTTCACACGGGATGCGCCGCCAAAAAAAATGCCGACTTTTATTTTCATAGGTCTGTTGCAGAAAATTCGGCGATAAAATACGAAAAAAGTTGAGAAGTTGAGCAGGTTGAGGGAAGTTTAGGCTACCGCGAGCGACTTGGACGAGGATTTTGTCAAAAACGCTCGCGGTAGCCTAAACTTCTCAACACCTCAACTTCTCAACTTACTTTGCTACCGCAAACTGCCGCTGCATGCTTCCTTTGCCCGTATTCAAGTGCAAAAGGTAGGCGCCTGCTGGCCATTGTTGGGTAGCAATTGTATGGTTTTTAACACCTTGATTAACGGTTCTTTGGTACAACAATTGTCCTTGCAGGTTAAAAATACTGAGTACACCCTCGGTAGGCAGGCTTTGTTCAAACTCGAGGTTCAGCAAGTCCTGCGTCGGGTTGGGGTACAGTTTAACCGCGAAGGGGAGTGGCACTTCGCCCAAACCAGTTGACTGGTCAATTTCAATATTGAAGCGATTGATGGGTAAAAAACCACCTTTGCCGTCTTGCACTACAAATGAAAAAGCATCACTGGTGCCAGTGCCTCCATTGTGGGTATAGCGTAGGCGAGCCGCATCGATGTCTGCCTGGGTGAATTGATCCCCGATTTCCAGCAATTTATCCACCAGGCGCAGGCCCCCAGCAGCAGGTACCTGAGTCAACGTGTACAACAACTGGCTGGCAGTCGCGTCTACATCCTGGGCTTGCAAGTCGGTACCTGCGATGGTTTTGTTGCTGTTGCGGCTTACTTTTACCCCCTTGTTATTGAGCAGAGTAGGGTTGCTGGCAAGAAGGTTCGAACAGAACTCAATGACCCAGGAATTGATTGCGCCCACCGTACCCGCTTCCGAACGGATGACCTGTACCCGCAAAATCCAGGCGCCCTGAATGCTCTCGCCCTGCAAAATTTTCAGTGCTTCTTTTGGTTTAAACACAATGCCATCGTCGGGTGGACAAGTTGCCGTACCGGCAGTGATGACTCCGGGTGCCTCATCGTCAAAACCAACTTTCATAATTCCCGTCCGGCCAGTGCAAGCCTGATCGTACAAAACGACTACGGTGCCTTTGGGGCTGACCAAACTTACCTTAATCAGGTTGACGGTTTGGTAATCGATATCGATATTGGGAATGTTGATGTCGGTGATGGTTCCTGCATCGGTCACGTTGATGCGCGACTCCACAGTGGGGTTGTTGCGGGAAGGAATGTTCACCGCAGCAGTTGAACTCTGGCGTTTACAGGAAGTTACACTGGTGTGAAACACAAAGGGTTCGCTGTATTGACCAGGACCACATTCGTTTTCAGGTCGTACGCGCCAGAAGTGCAGGGTATTGTCCTTGAGGATTTTGTTAGGAGCAAAAGTGTCTACGGTAATGTTGCTGGCCTGTGCCAGATTGGTCGTACCAAATTTTGGGCTTTCCGACAATTCTACAGCATAAGACCGTGCTGCCGGCGTTTTTTGCCAACGCAAGATGGTGGACAATTGGATGCCAGTTTGGCCATTGTTTGGGCTTTTAAGTGCAAGATTTGAATAATCCGTGGAAAGGGTCACCAAAGACAAGGTGCGTAGCACGGTATCAGCACTCTGGGCAATAGCGCGTACCGTAAATTCAACCGTATCGCGTAGTACATTTTGGATTGTAAGTTTCAAGGTGCTGGTCTCTCCGCCGCGCAAATTGTTGGCACTAAAGGAAGCTGTAATCCCCGGAGGCAGGCTACCTGGCAGGATATCCAATCTAACCACATTGTTAAAACCTCCAAAGGTAGCATTACTGATTTTATACTCTACCGCCGCTGGCTGGCAATTCAATGGCAAACTATAAGGACTTACACCAAGCGCAAAAGTAGGTATTGGGTTGGCCATGATGGCAAAATTGCTGTTGGAAATGTCAAAAAAGACATTGTCCACTGCTTCTACCTTGATTCGGGCATTGTTGGAAATCATGTTGGGCAGCGTCACTTTTTCACTGCCATCGTTAAGGGCATTTTCAGCCAAAAGAAAGGGGAAGCTAAAACCTCCATCTACCGAAAGGCGGATATTGACATAGCGGCAATTGACAGGTGCAAGATTGGTTTTGGCAACATCCCAGGTGATGGCTACATCGTCACCTGCCTTCATTACTTCTGTACCAAGATTTGGACTTTTCACCAAAAAAGGTCCCGCCTGATCAGTTGCTTGCAGGCGAATGCCTTGCCAGGCTACCGCACCTGCGGAAGGGTGGTTGTCACGCACGGTACAGCGGAAATTGAGCTGACGTGTGTATGTTGGCAATACTTCGGTATTCCGACTGACATTGTCTACCAAATCGGACAACTGGGGGAAGGTACGGGTAGGGCTAGTTCCGGGAGGTAATGAACGAAAGATTGGACTGGTGCCTTGTGGCTCACCCAAAGGACGAACCGGGCCCAGGTCAAATTGTTCCCAACAATAAGTCAAAGGGTCCCCATCGGGGTCAGTTCCAGTGGCCGTTAAAGCGAAGGGAGTACCAATGGGAATGACCATGTTGCTGCGATGCCCAATATTTACTGAAGGTACATTATTGGGGGTAGGGACTTGCGTTGCACAACCATTGCCCTCCAAGGTTCGACTAAAGGTAATGAACTCTTCGAGTGAACCAGTGGCGTAATAATCGTCCGATTTATCACTGATATTGTTGTTGGTACAGGAGCCTGCATAGGACATAATGGTGCTACCACTGCCAGGCTCGTAGGCGCTTTCGGAAGATAGCTGGTTCTGAAAATCGGGGCAACTGTTCCAGCTGTGTTTACAGGAAAACTGATGTCCAATTTCATGCGCCATAACCGATACGGCAATGTAATTAATGTCTGTGCGGTAAAAACAAGTCACCCCGCCTCCTTTGTTGCTTTTACATACGGATTCCCGTTGAGCAATTCCACCAATGCTATTGATACAGGCACGGGTAAATACATGCCCAATATCGTAACTGGTCGCGCCGATTCTGGTATTGAGTATACCTGGATTTACGGTGACCAAAGTCTCTGCATTCGAGGGTTCATTATAAGGGTCTGTTGCTGGATCGAAGTAAATCAACGTATCGTTGTTATCGATCAGCATCAATTTAACCGCAGTTTCACGAATGAAAATTTGATTCACCCGGTTCAACGCAGTATTCATCGAAGCCAGTACTTTTTCAACCGTGCCGCCATTGACCTGGGCATATTCACCAGTACAGGCCAAAGCCAGGCGATAGGTTCGCAAAGGCTGGGCCACATTGCCCCGCAGGGTCAAGCCGGGAGTGGTATTGGTCGTTTCCCGCCGAGGTTCTTCCTTCGCCAATTCGGTGGTATTGAGGCCACAGCTCAAGGAGCCTAAATTGCTTTGGCTCAAATCCAGATCTTTGGTAAAATAGCTGAAGTAAAAACCCGTAGCCTGATTTGAAGCATAAGGATCAATGTACACCATGCCATCAAGGGTGTGGATCGCGGCGTGGAAAACCCCTGCACCGAGGTCAAATCGAACACCAAAGGCCAGGTCATCCAAACTTTTACCACTAAAACTTTGGATACTTGGGTATTTGGCGGCCAATTTGGGCATCATGACCGGCGATGCTTCAACAGTGAAGCGCGCCATTTTGCCATTGGGCAAGGGTAGGGAAACAACCACCGGGGCATTTTTACTGCCTTCTAGCGGAGCCCTTTGGAGCACTTCTTGCAACTTCGATAAATCAAGACTAAGGCTACGGTACTTATTGGTGGCCAAGTCTACTTCTGCATTAAATGGCAATTGAATGGCTGATGTAGCCACATCACGCCAGTATTGCTGGTTTTCTTGGGCAAAAAGGCCAGCACTATACAAAACCAGGCTCAACAGAGCGGAAAAATATCTCATACTCAATTCGGTTTATACAGCTTTAACATTAACAAGTACCAGATCATTAATGGTGATCTGGTACTTAAGGGTAAAAATACGTGCTTAACCGAATTGTGAGAGGATGCTTTGTGTTTTTCGTCGGGGAAAGTATAAAAATATCGTCGGGGCAACCACATAGGGTTGCCGCTACTCTTCTTCGCCCATTTGGTTATCGGCGCGCAGGCGGCCAAACATGGCATCAATGCGGTACATCTCATCCAGGGTATCATCCAGGTAAAAATCTACATCAGGAATTCGGCGCACCAATTTCCGCAGACGTTGCCCCAGGGATTGTTTCAGGCGTGATTTTTCCTCTGCCATCTCCAACAGTACCTCTTGTTTGTTTTCGGTATTGTATACACTGAGGTAAATTTTAGCTTGACTGAGGTCAGAGGATACTTTGACATTGGTAACCGTCACCAAAGGGGTGGCTCCGTAAATGTAGCTTCCTTCATCTTGCAGCACCAGACTGAAATTCCGCTTCACCAATTCCGCTACTTGTTTTTGTTTTATCGTTTCCATCCCTATGTAAGGTTTTAATCAAATTTATGTTTTATTTTTGTGGGCAAACATAAATTTTAGCACAAAAATCAACAAAAAGAATGCAAATTTCGCAATTCGTGCTTAATTTGCAAATTACTTTTAGAGCTTGCTTATTTTTTTTGTTTTAATCAGCAAAAAATATGCTGGATATTCTGGATAGCCCAATTGAATACCTCAAAGGGGTTGGCCCCAAAAAAGGTGAATTGCTACGTAAAGAGCTCGGTATTGCTACTTTCGCAGATTTGTTGTTGGCCTATCCCAGCCGTTACATCGACAAAACCCAGTTTCACCGCATTGCTGACCTTACCGAAGACAGTGGCAATGTACAACTCAAGGGTGTATTGCGCCGCTTCAGCACCGAGGGAGAAGGCCGCAAAACCCGCCTGGTTGGTCAATTTCGCGATGAAAGTGGTGCCATTTCTCTGGTTTGGTTTACGGGCATTTCCTGGCTGCAAAAACAATTGGTGATTGGCCAGGAATACGTGATTTATGGTCGGGTCAATGCGTTCATGGACTCTTTTTCCATTCCACATCCAGAAATGGAAGTGGTCTCCACCGAAAACACCCAGACCGCTACCGCTTTTGCACCCGTTTATCCCAGCACAGAAAAGCTCAATGCACAAGGTTTGGATGCCAAAAGCCGTCGCCGCTTGCTCAAAACTTTGCTGGAAAAATTGGAGCCTGCCCAGCTTCCGGAGACATTACCAAATTACATCGTCAAAAAGTTCCATTTCCCGAGTCATTTTGAAGCAATGCTC
>JAAFHQ010000155.1 GCA_013298445.1 Chitinophagales bacterium
TATAAGGTAAACAGGTAATTGTGCGTCATTGACCCCGTGATGCTGCCGTATTCAAGGTAGTTGGTGCCAAAAACCAGTAAAATCAAGGTAATTCCGGTAGCCAAATCACTAAAGAACCGCAGCAAAACCTTCCGCAAAACCAAGAGCCCCAAAAACGCCACCAGTAATCCGCCAAAAGCCAGCATAAACTGGTAGGGAAAAGAAAAACCATCCGCCGGATGTGCATCACTCAGCGAAGCCCAGGTATGCGCAATCAGGAAAAAGGGGGAATAAAGCACCGCTTGTCCCAGCGAATACTTCATCACATAATTCCCACTGGGGTGCAAAAAAGCTTGTTGAAAATCGTTGGTAGGACGGTATTGTTGCAGGATTTGGTCTTTAAAATGCACCTGTTTGATGTCCTTGTAGATAAAAAGGGCGGGCAAATAGTAATAATACCCAGTGACATCCCAGCCTATGGTCGCTTCCGCGTAGTGGTTTTTCCAGCGTGGAAAATAAAAGAAGAGGGCTGAAAAGAGGATTGCCCAACAAAGGAAGAGACTGAGCAGGGACTTAGGTGCTTGCATTGAATTTTTTACTTAGGTTAAATGGTGGGTGGATAAATGAAAATTACCCGCCACCAAGATAGGGTTAATTTTTAGGGTTGGCGATGAAGAAATAATTCAACTTTTCAAAAAATTGCCGCTCAAAGTTTTTTTGATCAAAAGCCCCCTCCCCGTTCAACCAGGCTTTCAAGGTACTAATGGTATAACCACATTCTGTGAAATAGGTAAAAACTTGCTCCGGCCCAGCACCGTAATAATCTGAAGCCCCCAAACCATGCTCGAACAAAACTACCGGGCGCTTTTGCAACAAGGTTTGTTTTGCACCTTCCAGCACCAACATCTCCCCGCCTTCCACATCTATTTTGATCAAATCAACTTTTTGATTGGCGGGTAAAACTTCGTCTAGTTTGGCCGTACGCACCGTAATCGATGTATCTTCTTCCCCTTCCCGATCGTATTTTCGCTTGCGCAAACCACTGTAGGATGGGTTCGACACGACAAAATTAAAAGTGGCTTCCCCATCCTCATTGCTTAAGGCGACGTCCAAAATTTCGCAATTTTGACCCTGGTATTTTGCTTTTAAAGCCTGAAACATAAATGGAATGGGCTCAAAACCATAATGTTTGCCCAAGGGGGCTGCCTGCAGCATCACATCCAACACTTCGCCTTTGTGGCAGCCCACATCTACACAAGTGCTGTCGGCCTTACATACCTTTTGAATCACCGCCCTGGTTTGGCGATCATAACGCTGATTCTGCGTAAAGGCAATCGGCAGTTTTTTGAGTAGTTGTTTGATGGCTTCTTTCATAACTTAATCAGTGCTTTTGTCTTTTCTCCGTACACCGTAGTCAGGAGAATTTCCACGTTTTTGGGGGCTCTTCTGAGCGGTACCAGATAGTAGGCCCCTTTTTTCATTTGGTCTTTGCGTTGGACTACCCGAGGGCGCAAACGGTTTAAGTACACAATCGTTGTATAAGCCACCACTTTTTCCTGGTAGGCCGTGTATAGGGGCGCGTCGCCCACAATACGATCAATTTTTTGGGCCAGTGCCCGGTCACGCTGGGCGCCACTTTCGTCGTTGCGTTGGGGCAGTACTGTGCCGTCAAATACAATTCGCACTACAGCAAAAGCAAGTAGTAAAAAAGGAAGCGTAAACTGTGGTTTTTTCCAAACGAACCAGGTAAACAAGCCCAGTATTACCGAAGTGCTCATGGCCCAGGCAAAAGCGCTGTTGCGCATAAAATGCAATTCAGGCAACCCAGGCAAGGCCCAGTTACCCAAAGCCAAGATGGCCAAAATCACCAGAACCAAGCTACGAAAAACTCGTTCTGTCCATACTGCTGCCCCAGCCCTTTGTGTATACGCCCAAGCTAAAATCAAACAAGCGAGTGGATACAACATGTACACATAGCGCATCCGGGTGCCCGGAGAAATCCAGTAAGGCAAGGCATTGAACAGCAGCATCAGGGTACAGAAACGCACAAAGGAATTTTGCTTGAACAAAACCATTTTCCAGTCCTTCCTCCACAAAAAAAGCAGCAAAAAGCTGGCCGGGGCCATGTCTCCAATCCAATTCAAAGGAAAAAGTAGTAAATGGCTGATGAAATCACCGAATGAGTTGCTGACCACCGTCCGATCGCCCGATTCTGTGAGCATGCGCGTCCACACCCGACTCAAGTCATGGTATTGGGCATATTGGTTGTAATAGGCAAAAAGCAGAACCCCCAGCAGGGCAATCCCAACAAAGTGGGCTGGGTAAAACAACACCTTAAAGCGTTTTTTGTCAATAAAGTACACCAATAAGGATACAGCCGTAAACACAAAAGAAGGCAAGCCCTTGGTCAAAACCCCCAGCGCACAACTCAGGTACACCAACAAAAAAAGCGGCCAGTAACGCTCCTTTTCCCCAAAATGATAAATGGCCAAAATGCCACTAAACACGATCAGAGAATAAAACAAATCAATCTCTGCCAGCATCGAGAAAAACAACAAAACTCCCGCTGCGGTCAAAAACAACAAGGCGCTGAGCAAAGCAATGGAAACATCCTGCCAATAGCGTTTTGCAGCAACATACATTAAGCCAGCTATACCAAAACTGGACAATACGGTAGGCAAACGCAGCCCAAACTCATTGAATCCGCCAAAAAGATTGACAAAAGCAAGCAGCAACCAATTGTACAGTGGTGGTTTGTTGTAATAGTATTCCCCAATGAGGGTGGGCACCCAAAGGTTTTGATTGGCCAGCAATTCCATCGCCACGATGGTCCGGCGCGGTTCTTCCAGGTACAAGGGTTGTACCCCCAAATTCAAGAGATATCCGACCAGCAGCAAAAAAGCAGCGCAGAAATAGAGTAAATTGTCACTGAGTCGAATACCTTGCATGCGTAAAATTGGAATATATTGGCTAAAATTGGGAGTTAAATGGAAATTCTCCCGCTTTAGCTTTAATTTTAGAGCCTATTCGATTTTTGTTTTAGGCGGGTCAAATTTACTCAAAGCGAAATGAAAAGTGGAAGAAATTACGATTTAGCCTTGCTTTTGCTAAGATTGGCTTTTGGCGGGCTGATGATGGGTTTATGGGGAAAAAGCAAGTTTTTGCAATTGCTGACCGAATACCCGGTGCAATTTCTCGATCCTTTCGGCATCGGAGATCAGGCTACCCTGGCACTATCCGTATTTGCTGAAGTGTTTTGTGCTGCCCTGATTGCCCTTGGTTTGTATACCCGCCTGGCTTGTATTCCACTTATTTTCAACATGGTCATGGCGATTACTTATGGGCACAATGGACAGCCCTTTGTGGAGCGCGAACACGCCATAACTTACTTGGTCCCCTATGTGGTCATTTTCCTGATGGGTCCTGGCTGGTATTCCCTGGATGCCCAAATCCGTAAATCGCTGGACTAAATGAGAACTTCTCTCTTTTTCGGATGTATGTTCCTTTTTTTTGCTTGCAATAATCCGCAGCAAAAAAAGGATCGAGATAATGGATACCGCGCCATCGAAGGCCAAACGATGGGAACTTATTACCGCATCACTTATCAGGACACCCTGGGTCACGACATCAAGTCCGAGGTTGAAAAAAGCCTGGCTGAGTTGAATGCGGAATTATCCACTTACGACAGCACTTCACTCATCTCTGCTTTTAATCAATCCACTGCTATTCAATTCGATTTTCCCCTGAGTGCTCGGCATTTTTTGGCCAACTTGAACAAAAGTGCCGAAGTGTACCGCAGCAGTGGAGGTGCTTTTGACCCTACCGTAGCACCTCTGGTCAACTATTGGGGCTTTGGGTATACCGGTTCCAAACCCGTCACAGAGGTGGATAGTGCAAAAATCAAAGCCATTCTCAATCTGGTGGGCATGTCCAAACTCAACTGGACCACCCGTGGTGACTCCGTCCTCATTCGCAAACAACTGCCAGGTATCAAACTGGATTTCAACGCGATTGCACCGGGATATGCGGTAGATGAATTGGGTCGGGTTTTGGAAGCCAAACGAATTCGCAACTATTTGATCGACATTGGTGGCGAAGTTTTGGCCAAAGGGGAAAATCCACAGGGCAAAAACTGGGTACTGGGTATCACCACGCCCAAAGAAGGCGCCGAAAGTAGCGACATCCAAACAACGGTACCGCTCCAGGATCAAGCGCTGGCGACCTCTGGCAATTACCGCAAATACTACTCCGTAAAAGGGGTAAAATACAGCCATACCATTAACCCCAAAACCGGTTTTCCCGAACGCAGCAAACTGCTGAGTGCCACCGTCATCGCTCCCGATGCCATGACCGCCGATGCGTATGCCACCGTTTGTATGGTACTGGGTTTGGAAAAAGGTTTGGCACTGATCGAATCTCTGCCTAACTTGGAGGCGTATTTCATTTATGGCGATCCAAAGGGGGCCATGCTGGTAAAATATACTTCAGGATTTAAAAAATGATGAGTGATGAATGATGAGTGATGAATTTTTGCAAATTCTAACTCATCATTCATCACTCATTGCTCATCATTAACCAAATGGATCTGAATCTAGAACGTGATCTTTGTTTTTTCGATATCGAAGCGACTGGCCTCAATGTAGTGCGCGACCGCATCGTACAAATTGCCATCATCAAGTATTGTAAAGATGGTCGGGATCCCCAGGAACTTTCCCTGATGATCAATCCGGGCATTCCCATTTCCCTGGAAGCCATGTTGGTGCACGGCATTCAGCCCAAGGATGTGGCGAATAAACCTACCTTTCAACAATTGGCACAAAAAATCTGGGATTTCATTGGCAATGCCGATTTGGCGGGCTACAATTCAACTCGTTTTGACATTCCCATGTTGATGGAAGAATTTGCCCGGGTAGGTATGGAATTCGACATCAGCAAACGCCGCTCAATTGATGTACAACGGATTTTTTACAAAATGGAACCCCGTACACTCAAGGCTGCGCTCAAGTTTTATTGTGACAAGGACCACGATGAAGCCCACGACGCGATGGCAGATGTACGCGCTACGATTGATGTATTCGTAGGCCAATTGGGCAAATACGAAGGGGTGGATTACCGGGATGAAGATGGCAACATCCTGGACGCGCCAGTAAAAAAGGATGTCCAAACGCTGCACGAATTTACCAACGACAACCGTTTTGTAGATGCGACCCAAAAGTTACGTGCGGATGTGAATGGAGACATTGTATTCAATTTTGGCAAATACATGGGCAAACCCGTTGGCGAAACCTTGTACGAAGACCGCCAGTACTACAACTGGATCCTCAACAAGGAGTTCACCTCCCAGGTCAAACAAATGGTCAAAAAGCTGGTGCGCGATTACGAAAAAGGGCTGAAAGGCAAAGACGATAACGGAAACAAGGAATAAATTACGATGAAAAAAGTGTTGAACTTAGTGCAGTTGGGAATCCTGTTTGGATTAAGTGTTCTTTTGTCTGCCTGCGCCACCCGTGAAGAAGGTTGCAACGATGCCCTAGCCAATAATTTTGACTTGGGTGCCGATAAACCCTGCGATGGTTGTTGTGAATATCCCGGCGTGCGGATCCGCCTTACCCACAAGTACGGCAGCACCGCTATGGCCTACAGGCAGCCAATCTTTACCGATGGCTCGGGCAATACTTTCGGGTTTGGTGACTTGCGTTTTTACCTTTCCAACATCCAGGTACTTTCAGTCGGCAACAAGGTCATCGATGTCCAGGAACCATTGGACGTTTATCTGGAAAAATCCGCAGGCGATACCCTTAAAACCAGTGTTTCCAATAGTTTTGGTTTGGCTCGCGGGCTTGGCCAAGCCGACATGTACATCCAATCTTATCGGGATACCGCTACCATCAACCGAATCCGTTTTACCATCGGGGTGAGTGGAGAAATGAACCAGGCCAACCCTTTGCGGCTGCCCAGCGATCACCCCATGCGCAACAGCGTGTACGATGGCATGTACCTGGGTGCACAAAATGGTTACGTGTTTGCACGGGCTTTGTATTATGCCAAAGATACCGTTGATGTCAAAATAAGTGGTAGTGCCAACCTGCGTACCGTTGAAGTATCTTTTACTCCCACCAAAATCCAGCGTGGTTACAACCTCAATGTTTTGATGGACGTGAATTATGCCCGTTGGTTCCAAAACGTGAACGTCAACAGTGATACTCCCGCCCAAATCAGTCAAAAAATCGTCCAAAATCTGGCCCAATCCTTCACCGTTACTGCTGTTTCTACAGGTTTATAACTTAAATTTGCCAAATTAATTACTTAACCAAATGCCATCATGAAATTCATGACCAGATTAACCCTCCTCAGCTTACTGTTCATGCTCACGGTAAGCCTCAGTTTCGCACAAGACAAAAAACCAGATGCACCTGCAACTCCGGGAACAGCCGCGCCGAAAGAAACTCCAAAACCTGGCCCAAAGCCTTTTAAGGAAGTTATCACTGACAAAGCCATTAGCAGCAAAGGTTTGGTGAACGTGCACAAAGTAGAAGACAAATGGTTCTTCGAAATACCGGATAGTGTCTTCAAACGGGAAATCATGACCGTAACCCGTTATTCCAAAACCGCAGCAGGTGGCGGTATATTTGGCGGCGAAGAAGTTAACCGCCAGGTGATCGCCTGGGAACGCGGCCCCGACAACAAGGTATTTTTGCGGTCCATCACTCAAATCATCGTCAGTCCGGACAGCACCAAGCCTATTTTTAAGGCCGTCAAAAATTCCAGCGCCGATCCGATCGTGGCCTCATTTGACATCAAATCGATTCGCAAAGACACTTCAGTAGTCATTGAAGTCACCGATTTTTTCAAAGGTGACAATCAGATTTTTTCGCTGAGCCCAATCACCAAGCAGTTGCTTAAAATTTCTGACTATAAGGCCGACCGCTCCTTTGTACAGAGCATTCGGACCTACCCAATCAATACGGAAATTCGAACCGTAAAAACCTTTGGCTCACAAGCACCTACCATTTCCCTGGTGCCAACGCCCCAGATTGGCACCTTTTTGCCAGCAGGCGTTGATGCAGGTGTGGTGACCATGGAGTTCAATACCTCGATGATTATTTTGCCCAAAAAGCCGATGCGCGTTCGCCATTTTGACCCACGGGTAGGTTATTTTTCCACAGGGTACGGCACTTTTGAAGAAGAATCCCAAAAGGCCGACGAAGAACAAATTGCCGTGCGCTGGCGCCTGGAGCCCAAAAACGCAGCAGATGCCCAAAAGCAAAAGCGCGGTGAGCTCATCGAACCTGCCAAACCCATCATTTATTACATCGACCCAGCCACACCGATCAAATGGAGAAAGTACCTCAAACAAGGGGTAGACGATTGGCAAAAAGCTTTTGAAAAAGCGGGCTGGAAAAATGCCATTCGGGGTGAATACTGGCCCGAGCAAGATACCACCATGAGCCTGGAAGACGCACGTTTTTCGGTGATCCGTTACTTCGCAGCCGAAATCCAAAATGCCTACGGCCCCAATGTCAATGACCCCCGGTCTGGCGAAATTCTGGAAAGCCACATCGGCTGGTACCATAACGTGATGCGCCTGTTGCGCAACTGGTACATGATTCAAACTGCGGCCAGCGATCCAAAAGCCCGCAAAAAGGATTTTGACGACGAGTTGATGGGCCAGCTGATCCGTTTTGTGTCTTCTCACGAAGTGGGGCACACTCTGGGGCTCCGCCACAACATGGGTGCAAGTTCGGCTACTCCAGTGGAAAAACTGCGCGACAAAGCCTGGGTGGCTCAAAACGGTCACACCTCCTCCATCATGGACTATGCTCGTTTCAACTATGTGGCCCAACCCGAAGATGGGGTAACTGACTTTTTCCCACGCATTGGCGACTACGACATCTGGGCCATCGAATGGGGCTACAAGTACTTTGTTGATGCCAAAAGTGACGAAGAGGAGAAAAAATTGCTCCACGACCTGACCAAAGAAAAGGTAAAAAATCCACGTATGGCTTTCGGCACCGAAGTGAGTCCCAACGACCCACGTTACCAAACCGAAGACTTGAGCGACAATTCCATGAAAGCATCGGAATATGGGGTCAAAAACCTCAAGCGCATCCTGCCTAACCTGCCCGAATGGAGCAAGGAAAACGGCGAGAGTTATTCCGAATTGGAAGAACTGTACAACAACGTAGTGGGCCAGTTCAACCGCTACCTGGGCCACGTCACCAAAAACGTAGGGGGCATTTATGATACGCCTAAAACCTACGATATGGCTGGCGCCGTATTTGAGCCAGTCCCCAAAGATCGCCAAAAAGAAGCCATGGCTTTTTTGAGTAGCCAATTGTTTGAAACACCAACCTGGCTGATGGATGGCAATATTTTGAACAAAATTCGTCCTGACGCAGGTGTGGACGCAATCAAAACCTTGCAGGAAAACACGCTGAACAACTTGCTGTCTGGAAGCCGTATTGCACGTTTGTTGGAAACAGGAAAAGATGGCAATTATACCCTGGATGAAATGATGACTGATTTGCGCAACAGCATTTGGTCGGAATTAAAAAGCCAAAAAGCCATCGACATCTACCGCCGTAACCTGCAAAAGGTTTTTGTGGAAAAAGCCATCACTTACCTGGCACCCAAAGATCCTGCAACGATCCAGTACGTCCCCGCTGGAGGTGCCTATGGATCAAACATCCGTCGTGTTGATCTAAAAACCACCGACTTGCCTTCCATCACCCGTGGGCAATTGGAGTCTTTGTTGTCGGAAATCAAGGCGGCCATTGGTGCAGCACCAGATAAATTGACCCGTTACCATTTGGAAGATGTGGCGAATCGATTGGATTCGGCGCTTCACCCTAAGTAATTGTATTTCAGCACAACACAAACATGAGTCATCCGAAATTTCTTAAACCACTACAAAAGCGACATTTTTTTATCACAAAGAAAAAAAAGAGGGCACAAAGGACACAAAGCGAAGCGTTGTCAACGTCTAACTTTGTGACCTTTGTGTTTCTTTGTGCTTTCTCTGTGAAAATTATGTCGCTTTGGAATTATCTTGAAAATTCGGATGACTCATGTTTGTGCTGCCTTGCCTTGCGTTCTTTGTGAAAAAAATGTCGTTTTGGCATATTCAATACTTGCAACAAACATCCCCGTGACACCAACAACCCATCGCTGGAACACCTACGAAATCCTCTGGTTCCTCTTCTTCACCGCCATTGCCATCACCCTTTGTGTTCTTTGGAAAAACTCCCTGTTTGATTTCAGCGTCTTTTTATCCGGTGTATTTTGTGTACTCCTCGCAGCCAAAGGCAATGTCTGGACCTACAGTTTCGGCATGTACAATTCCCTGGCTTACGCCTATCTTGCTTACAATAACCAATTGTTCGGCGAGGCCTATCTCAATCTATTCTTTTTTGTTCCCACCAATGTTCTGGGTTACCTACTCTGGAAACCCAAATTGGATGGTTCTTATGTTCAAATGCGCGCCCTGGCCCTGAAGTGGGTCCTCCTGACCTTGCTCATTTGCCTGTTGAGTATTGCTGGAATGGGTTACGTTTTGGCTCTAAATCCCCAACAAAACACCCCGTATATTGATGCAACCACCAATGTGCTGTCCATTATTGCCACCATTTTGATGATGTACCGTTATCGGGAGCAATGGCTCTTGTACATTTTGCTCAATGTATTCACCGTTTTGATGTGGAGCATCCGTACGGCTAATGGCAGCGCCGAAGGGCCTTTGATGATCGTGATGTGGTCGGCGTATTTGATCAATGCGGGATATGGGTACTGGAATTGGAGTCGTGGCGTAAAAAAAGTTTAAAAGTTTAGAAGGTTGAGGGAGGTTGAGGCTACCGCAGCGACTTTGACAAGGATTTTGTCCAAAACGCTGCGGTAGC
>JAAFHQ010000156.1 GCA_013298445.1 Chitinophagales bacterium
AAAATGCTGGAATCCGCAAACACAAACACAAACAGCCCCAAAATCACCAAAAATACGGCAATGGCAATGTAGCCAATCAGGGAACTGAAAAAGGTGTTTACTTCTTTTTTAAAGATCGTCCACATAGGTTGCTTAGTGGAAAGTTGAGGAGTTGAGGAGTTGAGAAGTTGAGGCTACCGCAGCGCCACCTCAACTTCTCAACTCCTCAACTCCTCAACCTTCATTGGTTTATTTTAAATAGAACGGATTTCGCTCATTGTAAGTCAGTACCATTCTGGGCAGTAGTTCGGCGGTTTTATCTGGCGCAATGGCTTTGACTGCCTTTTGCAAATCGGGATAATCGGCCACCCATTGGGTCAAAGTTTGTTGACTTAAAGTGGCCCATTCGCCATTTTCCAAACGCAGCATTTTTTCCTTAATCAGCGTTGCAGTATTCCGCACTTTGCCCTTGCGAAAGGGGATACCTGTATCGGGGAAA
Source organism: Chitinophagales bacterium (assembly GCA_013298445.1). Lineage (GTDB taxonomy): Bacteria > Bacteroidota > Bacteroidia > Chitinophagales > Saprospiraceae > Haliscomenobacter. The sequence goes on from JAAFHQ010000156.1 coordinate 479, forward strand.
TAAGCCTTGATTTCGACCAGCCTTTCCTCCTCCGTTTCGTAATTGAACAAACAAATGTTGCCAACTACCTGAAGTTCAGCAAAAATAGCCAATTTGCGCTTGACACTATCCGCCGGGATCCGAATATAAGGCCGACCGCGCCAACAAATGCCCCAAATGGAGTCCATACGCAAGGTGTCACCACGTTTGTGCCGAATCCATTCCACCTGTACTACTTTTTTCTCCTCATTCACCACCGCTGAAAATTCCACATTGAACATGGAATACTGTGGTTTGTCCGCTTGAAATGCCGCCAGGTTGGGGTATATCCCGTCCTTGAAGGTATAATTGGGTTTTACAGCAATGCGGTTTTGGGTGCTGGCTGAATAAGCCCCCAAGAAGCAGGCAAGGGTGCAGAGGTAGGTTAAAAGTCGAATCATTTTGTTTTTTTATCTCCCCTTAGCGGTCAATTTTTGGAAAACATCTTCTACGGAATAAGCCTCCTTGTGCATTTCAATCAAGGTCAAACCCTGATCTACCGCAAAACGAAACACTTCCGGGCGAATATCAGCTTTGGCATCGCTGGAGAGCTGCCAACTGTTGTGGTTGATTTTTTTGACAGAGTTCACCCCTTTGATCTTTTTCAACACTTCAGCTTTGACCTCTTCCAAAAAGGCTACACTGACCATCGCTTCCCCTTTGATGAGGTTGGGTAATTGTTCAATGCGGTCGTCGGCGACAATTTTGCCGTTGTTGATGATCAGAACCCGGTTGCAGATGGCTTCCACCTCTTGCATGATGTGGGTGGAAAAAATCAGGGTTTTTTCTTTGCCCAATTGTTTGATCAGACTGCGGATTTCGACCAATTGATTGGGGTCGAGGCCGGTGGTGGGTTCATCCAGGATCAGCACTTCCGGGTCGTGCAACATGGCTTGAGCCAGGCCCACCCTTTGGCGATAACCTTTGGAGAGCGCTGCAATGGGCTTGTGTTGTTCTTTTTCCAGACCAGTCATGTCAATCATGTCCTTGATCCGTTGCATGGGCTTTTTGAGGTGGTGCAAACCTGCCACAAACTCCAGGAACTCCTTGACGTACATGTCCTTGTACAGAGGATTGTGTTCGGGTAGGTACCCGATGCGCTTGCGCACTTCCAGAGGGGATTTGTTCACATCAAAACCACACACTTCGGCATCCCCTTCGGTTTGTGGGATGAATCCGGTGATGATTTTCATGGTGGTGGTCTTTCCGGCGCCGTTAGGCCCCAAAAAACCCAAAATTTCACCTTTCCCAGCGGTGAATGAAACCTGATCAATGGCCTTTTGCTCTCCGTATATTTTGGTCAACCCTTTGACTGTTACCGACATGCTCTGTTGTTTGACAAACTCTGATGGATTTGCGCGCAAAACTATAAAAGTGTGGGCATTTCCAGTTAACTTATTTTGAACTTGATCCTAACGGAAAAATTAGGGGTGTTCAGTATGTGGGTAACCAATTTTGTTAATGTCCGTGTGGCTACTTTTTCAACCTGCCAATTGTAACCCAGGGAACATTTTCGCCGTATAAAGCTACCTAATTTTGCCCCCGATGACCCAATTCGTCATTCGTCACTCAATCATTCGTCATTCAAAACACCTAATCATGCCAAAAATTTCAATTTCCCTGATTCTGGCCCTGGTCGCTGCGATCATCATGCTCCAAACCTTGTATTTCAAATTTACGGCCCACCCGGATAGTGTGTACATTTTTACTCAATTGGGGATGGAACCATATGGCCGCATTGGGATCGGGGTGCTGGAGCTCATTACCTCCATTTTGCTCTTGATTCCCCTGACTCGTCCATTTGGAGCTGTGATTGGGGTTGGCATCATCAGTGGGGCCTTGTTTTTTCACCTGACCAAACTGGGCATCAACGTCAATAATGACGGAGGGAACCTTTTTGGCCTGGCGTTAGCTGCCTTTATTTGTTGTGCCATCCTGGTGGTTTTGGAACGTAAAAAATTGCCGATTCTCAACAAGTTATAGAGTAGTAAATGCTTTGGATGGTTGGATAAAGGCTAAAATTCTTTTCCAACCATCCTTTCGACCACGAAAGCTGACTTTTTATAGGACTACATCAAGATGTGGTTGTTGAAACTAAATTATTCCCTATCTTTACTGACAGTTTATAATCCTGCTATGATGAAACCCATATTGATTGTTCTTAGCCTTTTGTGCTGCTCTCATTTTTTAAGTGCTCAGGAAGACGTTGCTGACAAAAAAGCGCAACTCAACCAGTACCTTTCCCAAGCACAACAACTCTCCGCACAAGGTAATCATACTCAAGCCGCTGAAGTCGGCGAAAAAGCCGTGGCTGTTGCTACCGAGCTTTACGACTTCTCCTATTTGGCGACTGCCCTCAATGTGTATGGCAAGGCCTTAAATGGTATGGGTGGAAAGCAAAAGACCAAAGCCATTGCCAATCTTGAAAAAAGTTTGCAGTTGGCCAAGGGTAAAAAGATGATCGAGCTGCAAAAGGAAAACCTGGAAGTGCTCGCGATTATCGCCCGCGAACGTGGCAAGGACCGAGACTTGAAGGAATACACTGAGCAGTTAATGGCACTGAATGGGGTAGCAATGCCCTTGCCCCCTAAAAGCCCCAGTGTCACTTTAGACAAATCCAACCTCAAAGAGGAAAACGCCAAGTTATACGAACAGGTGGCGGTATTGTCGTCGGAATTGTCCAATAGCCATCAAAATAAATCGCATGGCCAGGAATCGCTCAATCGGGAGCGTCAAAAATTGGTTGAAATCATCAGCACCCAACAGGAAGCGATCAAGGACATGAATGAGAAGCAGGCCAAAGATGCTTTGCTGCTGATGCAACAAAAGAAAATGGTTGACTCTCTATCCTTTCTCAAGGCATTTGACTCCATCCAGTTGGCCACCAATAAAATGGCTTTGAGCCAAAAAGACGCTGAATTAAAACTCAAACACAGCGAACGCAACCTCTTGCTGGCTCTTGCTGGAGTGATTTTCATCATCGCAGCAGGTTTGTACAATCGCTTCCTCAACTTCAAGCGCAACAATGCCGTGCTGGAAGAAAAAAACCGCATCATTCAGGAGGAACGCCAACGTTCGGAGAACCTCTTGCTCAATATCCTTCCTTCTTCAATAGCTGAAGAACTCAAAACCCTTGGCCACGCCAACACCCGACGTTACGACAGCGTCTCGGTGCTTTTTGCCGATTTTAAAAATTTCACCAGTATCGCGGAAAAATTGACACCCGAGGAATTGGTTTCAGAACTTGATCACTGTTTCAAAGGTTTTGATAAAATCATGGGCAAATTCGGCATGGAAAAAATCAAAACCATCGGCGACGCGTATATGTGTGCAGGTGGTTTGCCCGATCCTTATCAGTCCAATCCGACCAAGGTGATTCAGGCTGCATTTGAGATGCAAAACTTCCTGGAAGTGCTCAAAGAACAACGCATGCGGGAAGGGCGGCCTTACTTCGAAGCCCGTATCGGCATCCATACTGGCCCCATCATTGCCGGGGTAGTAGGTGAAAAGAAATTTGCTTATGACATCTGGGGTGATACTGTGAACGTGGCTGCCCGGATGGAATCCAGCAGCGACGCCGGAAAAGTTAACATCTCCTCGTCTACCTATGAGCTGGTTAAAGACAGCTTTAAGTGTGAATACCGAGGCAAAATCAGCGTAAAAAATAAGGGAGAGGTGGAAATGTATTGGGTGGAGAATTGAGGCTAATTATCATGCTCCCGCCCCTGAATTTTCCCCTTTTTCAATCCTGCCTCCAGCGCTTTTATTTCTTCCAGCTCCTTGTCATCTGGTTTGAAACTGAGCTTGCGCAGATCTGGCTTACCCGCATCGACCCAGGCGCTGTACCAGGCATTGCTCACTGCCTGAATGGAGGCGCGCCAGCGGGCTTCTACCATGCCCCGCATTGCCTCCTGATACGCTTGTGCAAAGGCTGTACACTGGGTACGAATGGTTACCCCCAGGCGTTCCTCAAAACAAAATTGCTCATCGGGCCGCAAAGTTTGTTTCAGGCGTTTTTCGATCAACAAAACTGAATCGACCAAACTGTTGCTCGCCAAAACCATTTTCCAATAATAATCCTGTGGATTGGGGATGTATTCGGCTACTCCTACAAAGTTGTCGTACACCTTATCCGCAAACAACTCTGGAATGCGGCTTTCCCAAAAAGCGTGGATGCCGATTTGATCACTCAATTGGCCATTGTAGTTCTTGGTGGTGTGCAGTGGTACGTGGGCATCACCAATGTAATGCCCAATTTCAGCTGACAAACGAAGGATGGCGGCCACATTGCGGGTATAAAATGCCTCGGTCAGGCGGCGCTGCATGTGCAAGAGGTTGTAGGGCAAAACGCCGTGTTCGGAAAGCCGATCCTCCGCAAAAACGCTGCGGCAGGGGAGCGGCGCACCCAATAATTTGGCCAAACTGTCGGGTGCAACTTGCCAGTTCTCTTCGTAATACTGAGAAAAGATGTTTTCATTGTAAAATGCCTGGTAGTCTTTCCAGTTGAGGCCTTTATTGCTGATGGTACGGTTGTTGTTGAGCCCCAATAGGCGTTGATTTTCAAAACGGGTAACCCCTTCTCCAATAATTTTTATGGTGTCACCTTGCAAGTCAACCAGAAAAACATCGGTGTAACGGGCCAACGCTTCGTTCCAGCCGCGGGGCAAATCAGGAAATGGCGCTTTACCGTATTGATCCAGGTCGATGAAATGCCGGGGCCCTTCGTGGCGGCTGGCGTAACGACGTTTGTCGGGATCCACCGCGTGTTCGGTGATGTATTCGATGTTTTGTTTGTAAAATGGAATCAACTCGGGCGGCAGCGCAAAAACCGCCAGGCGATTGATGCGGCGATGGCCAAAAAAGCCCCAATCTGGCTCTGGGTCAGGATCGGTACCATTTGCCAAGCAGGTGATGGACAAGAGGAATAGGCAGGAAAAAAATTGGATTTTCATGGTGATATTTTTGGGCTATAAACCGGGCCCAAATTAGGAGGTTCTTGCCTTATTTTTTGCAAGTCATTAAACAGAATTATTTGTCTTTGTTTTCTTCTAAATCAACCTGCAAATTCAGTAAATCCTTTTTGAGGTTAAAGTAGGTATCCCGCAAGACCGTTTCATAGCCACCTATGCTGCTAAACAATACATTCAAGGCATCATCATTGTAGGCAGTTTGGGCAAAATATTGCCATTGCTTTCCGCAATAGTGGTTAAAATGCTCCCTCATTTCAGGAATAAAGGCGGCTTGATAAATTGGTTCCACCAGCATTTGACCAATGGCCGCTTTGAGTTTTTCCTCCCATCCCTGGAGCACAGCTAGGTTGCTTTCAATGGTTTTAACGGGCAATTTTTCTTCGGTGAAAGCAAGTAAATTGCGTATTTCCTGAGCAAGCTTCAGTTTTTCAGGATAAGCACGGTCAAATTCAATGAAGGTTTGATAGTGCCGAACCAGGTCTTCCGTGCCTGAGGCCTTTTGCGCCAGAGTATAAAAATACCTGAAAATAGCCAAGTCATGGGTTTTGATCTTTGCTTTGGCGGTTTCCAGCTCTTGCTGCAAGCGGGGAATCAATTTTGGTATTTCTTTCAGGCGGTATTTTTTGCCAGCATAGTCCAGGGTTTTTACCACATATGTGCCTTTTTGAATGGATTCTAGCCAGGCCAGATCATTTTCCAGACCGTGAAATCCATACATCAGGTCAATTGCGGAAGGATCGAAAAGAGCAGTACCGGATGGAGCCAATTCAGTATGCTCAACTGAGACTAAAAGTTCATCCAGTGTATTGCTTATGGGATTGTGCTGATCGTAGTACCCATTGTAAAAATTGGAAAAACTGTTTTTTTCATAATTGGCTGAATAGTCTTCTTGAAAACTGCTTAAGTCCTCGTCCTGGGGAGGGGTTTGGTATTCAACAGGCTTGAAGAGCATTTGGGTTAATTGGATTTGCCACTTCGGGAGCTGGTCAAACAGCTGATCAGCTGGCTGCTCCTCCAAAGCACTTGCCGGGATATTCAAGGCTTGTAAAGCTTTGACACGGTCAGGGGTGCTGGGGTGAGAAGCCCATTGATCGTCGATTACCAACTTGGACTTATTGTAGCGATTGTTGCCAAGGTCGATTTGGGGAAGCCCGCTTTGGATAGGGTATTCGTACCTTTTAGCCAGAAACTGCATTACAAAACGATGCTGTGGGTACACGTTTTGCGTTTTGATGGAATTGGGAATCTTACGGGTGTATTCGTTAAGTACATCATTGAATACAGCATCTATAAAATCAATGCGGGACAAACCCGTAATCATTGGTTCAGAACCAGTAACCCGGGCCGCTACCTCATCGGCATGAAACTCCATGGCCCGGCTGAGGCCCATGTAACTCAAATTGACAAGGTTGTAGATTTTGCCCAAAATCCATTGGGTGAATTTAATGAATTGTGAGCCCAGCCAAATAAAAATGCCAAAATAAAAGGATAGGTTGCCCCAACGTTGCAGCCAAAGGTTGAAGGTCCCATTTTCATACAGCAGGTTATAAAGCACTTGATTCACATGGTAAACGTAAGAACCTACCTTCATCGATCCCTGTGAGAAGTGGCCGAATTCGTGGGCTAAAATGGCCTTGAGTTCTGCTTCGCTGACTCCATTGACCAACCCAAGCCCAATTTCCAGGTTTTTTCTAACTGGGAAAAACATACTCCAAAGGCTGGAATTATAAAATACCCCTGCGTTGACGCTCGAAGAGAGGTAAACTTTTTTGGGGAACTGGGTGTGCGTTTCATCAACAATCTCCTGCAGCAGGGCAAACAATCTTGGCTCATCGGCTTTCTTAATTTCGATGAGATGTGATCGGTCAACAATGTTTCTTTTAAAAATAAATTTGATCAAAAAAACGAAAACCATTACGCCCATACCGATTACTCCCAGTCCTAGCAAGATGGTGATAATGCCCAGATTGTCTAAGATTATGATACCGCCCAACGTAATCGCAAACAATGAAATGAGGCATCCTGTAAGAAATAGAATCAGGTATACAATGATGAATAGTACAATCGAAAAAATAGCCTTGGTCAGCTTGTTTTTAAAATCAGCAGAAATGGAGATTTGCTTAACGTCCATGGAGCTTGAGTTATAAGGTGGTTAACGGATTTTACAGGGTGGTGGTTCCAGTTTTTATTTTGGAAAGCTAAGAATTATTTATTAAACGAAAAAGGGCCACAACAACGCTGAATGCTTGCTGTAGCCCCTTTTTCTGGTTTGATAAATCTATTTCAAACTAAATCCAGCCTCCTTCACCTCACTGCTATTCGTTCCCACAAAAACCAAGAACTCACCTGGTTCAGCCACGAATTTTAGTTCTCCATTGTAGAATTTCAAATCTTCTACACTCAGTGCGAAAGTCACCGTTTTAGATTCCCCTTTTTTCAAAGCGATCTTTTGGAAACCCTTCAGCTCCTTCACGGGAGGGGTGATGCTACGCACCTTATCGCGGATGTACAATTGTACCACCTCTTCCCCGTCATAATTACCCGTATTTGTAACTGTAACACTGACGTTGATGACATCTTTGGGCACGGCCATCGCCAGTGTATTTTTGCTCAAAGTGACCGGGCTGTACTCAAATTTGGTGTAACTCAAACCGTGACCAAATGGATACAAAGGGCTGTTGGGCACATCCAGGTAATTGGATTGGAACTTTGCAAAATCCACGCCATTGCCGCCATAAGGACGCCCGGTGTTTTTGTAACTGTAATAAATCGGGATTTGCCCTGCATTGCGCGGGAAGGTGGCCGACAATTTACCCGAAGGGTTGACGTCGCCAAACAACACATCGGCGATGGCATTGCCCGCCTCAGTACCGCCAAACCATACGTTCAGAATGGCTGGGATGTTGTCGTGTTCCCATTGAATAGCCAATGGGCGGCCTGTGAAAAGCACCAAAACAACTGGTTTTCCGGTTTTGATGAGTGCCTTCAACAAGTCGCGCTGGTTTTCGGGGATCTCAATGTCCGAACGGCTGGAAGCTTCTCCAGTCATTTCAGCGGCTTCGCCCAAGGCCGCAACCACTACATCCGCTTTTTGGGCAGTGGCGACCGCTTCTGCGATCATGTCGGCATCGCTGCGTGGATCGCGGTTGGTCGGTTTTCCAAAGATGCTGACGTTAGCATCCAGGCGGGCGTCGCTGTAGATGTTGCTGCCACGGGCCTTGAGGATGGTCACATTCCCAGCCACACTTTTGATGCCCTCTTCCAGGGAAACACATTTGGTAAAGTCACCGGATACACTCCAGGTGCCGGCCATGTTTTCCTTGTTGTCGGCAAGTGGACCGATCAGGGCAATGGTACCTTTTTTGGCCAGAGGTAAAGTTTGTTTGGCATTTTTCAGCAGTACAAAAGATTTGCCCGCAGCTTTACGCGCTTCGGCGCGGTGTTCGGCGGTGAAAATTTCGGTTTTGGCCCGGTTTTCATCGCAATAACGGTAAGGATCGGTAAACAGCCCCAGGTCGTATTTCATCTCCAGTACCCGGCGGCAGGCCAGGTCAATCTGGGCCTGAGTTACTTTTTGTTCCTTCAAGGACTTGCCCAAGGTATTCACATAACTTTCACTGACCATGTCCATGTCATTGCCAGCCATCAGGGCTTTGCCCGCTACAGTTTGTACATCGCCAAGGCCGTGGTTGACCATCTCGGTAATGCCCGTATAGTCCGAAACAACCAGCCCCTTGAAACCCCATTGGCGGCGCAGCAGGTCGGTCAGCAACCACTTGTTGGCAGTGGCAGGCACGCCGTCAATTTCGTTGAAAGAGGCCATAATCGAACCTGCTCCGGCATCCAGCGCGGCTTTGTACGGAGGTAGGTATTCATTGTACATGCGCACCTTGCTCATGTCGGTGGTATGGTAATCGCGGCCTGCTTCAGAAGCCCCGTAAAGGGCAAAGTGTTTGACGCAAGCCATGATGGTATTGGTTTGGGCATACCCATTGCCCTGATAACCTTTTACCATCGCTCTGGCAATTTGTGAACCCAGGTAGGGGTCTTCACCTGAACCTTCGGCAATACGCCCCCAGCGTGGATCCCGCGCAATATCGACCATCGGGGAGAAGGTCCAAAAAATGCCATCAGCTGAAGCTTCTATGGCGGAAATGCGCGCCATTTTTTCAATCAGGCTCATGTCCCAACTGCTGGAAATCCCCAGCGGAATGGGAAACAAGGTTTTATACCCGTGGATCACATCCATTCCAAAAATCATCGGGATTTTGAGCCGACTTTGATTAACCGCTAACTCCTGGATTTTGCGGATGCGGCTAGGAGTAGAAACGCTAAAGATGCCACCGATTTTACCAGCTTTGATTTTGGCTTCTACATCAGTGCTAACT
>JAAFHQ010000157.1 GCA_013298445.1 Chitinophagales bacterium
TTATACTCCTGGTGCACGCAAGCAAGCGGTGTAAACAGTTTTTATTTTCCTTGTAGAAAAGTAAAATAGCTAGTAATCAAAAACGGCTTGACGGGTATTCCATCAAGCCGTTTTTCTTTTTTACCTACTTTTCACTTCCCTTTTTCCCCACCCCCAATTCACTCACATCCATAAGAAAAAGCGATAAAGAACGATCCCCCGGTTTGTTTCCTCTACTCGAAGAAAAAGCCAGCGTTTTCCCATCCGGTGATATACTGGGAAACCCATCAAAAGAAGGACTACTGGTGATCTGTTGCTCCTGCATGGTTTGAAGATTCAGGAGGAAAATGTCATAATTGTGCGGAGGCAGCACCTTTACATAAAAGACATGAATGCCGTCGGGTGCCGGACTCGGTGCCCAATGGGTGCCTTCCTCAAAAGTAATTTGTTTAAAATCGCTGCCATCTTCCCGGAGGGTGAAGAGATGCATGGAGCGGCTCCGGTTGTCTTCTTCTGATTTTTTCCAAGCCCGGGTGATGATGGTTTTGTTGTCAGGCAAATACAGTGCCCCACCCTCTTGCCAGTCAGGGGTGAACGTGATCTGCTGTTGATTGCTTCCATCCGGGTTCATCGTCCACAAATCCATTTTGCCATCGATTTGGCGGCCAAACAGGATTTTGTGCCCATCGGGTGCATAAGTCACCTCCGCATCGTAAACCTGGTTATTGGTCAGGCGTTTTACTTTTTTACCCTCCAAATCAGAGGTGTACAATTCTGCACCTTGAGGATAGTCCTTGACCTCGGAGTAATTGCCCGGGTGCATATCCAGATGATCCCGGGTGGAAGTCCAGATGATTCTTTTCCCTTTGGGGTGAAAGTAGGAACAGGCGTCAGCCCCTTTGTCGTTGATTCGTTTGCGATTTGTGCCATCCACATTTATAGTGTACACCATAAATGTGGAATCTCCGAGCTCCTTGCCGTTGTAAATCAGTGTTTTTCCATTGGGCGAAAAATAACACTCCGCCCCGTTGCTCACGTTGGGAATTTTCCAGGACTTGAATTTTTCTGTTGCGGGAGCTGCACTCGCTGGCTGAGCTTGGATTTGGGCTGGCTGGATAGTCACAACTGCCCACAATAAGCAGAGTAGCCATAGCGGTTTCTTTTTCATACTGTTTGATTTGAAGATAACTAATCCGATAACAGGTTACTGTTCAGAAATATAGACATTAAAAAGGATCTCCCAAAATTTCGAGAATAAGTTGACTGTGTTAATTTCCATAATCTATGACCTTCACAGTTTTAAAAAAAAATTATGCTCTAACTTACTCTTTATGAGTCACTAAAACCATGACACTTTGCAGGGTTTTATTTTTTTTATCAAAACTCTATAAATTTGATGAAGTTTTAATAAATTTGTCCATTCAAACATCAATAAACATCACCATGCTTTATACTCAATCATCAAATATGCTCGAAAGAATTTCACTCAAACACATAACGCTGCTGATAATAGTCATGAAAGTGGCCATGGCGCTTTACCTATTTTGGGGCATCATCAACCGAGGTGGCACCGAAACCGCTTTTGCTTTTGACTGGTCATTTTTGGGGTATTTGCTCACTGGGTTTATTGCTCAGTTAATCGACGGTGCATTGGGTATGGCACATGGGGTTACTTGTACCTCTTTGTTATTCTATTTTGGTGTTTCACCAGCCGTGGCTACAGCCAGTGTTCATACAACCAAGGTTTTTACAGCTGGAGCCTCAGGCTTATCACACCTATACTTGGGCAATGTGGATCGAAAATTGTTGCTGCGCCTTATTTTGCCTGGCATTTTGGGAGCAGTGATTGGTGCTTACATGATCTCGGAAGTTTTAGACGGCAAATGGATCAAGCCTTACATCACTATGTATTTGCTATTCCTGGGTGTCTTGATTTTGTTGAAAAGTTTTCGCACCCAACGCCCCAAAACCGAAGTAAAATTTGTCTCTTTGCTCGGCGCATTTGGCGGTTTTTTTGACTCTATTGGCGGCGGCGGCTGGGGGCCAATTGTCACTTCCAACATTGTCAATCAGGGAAATGACCCTCGTGAAGCCGTAGGTACCGTTAATACCGCTGAGTTTTTTGTGGCTTTTTTCAGTACAATGGTATTTTTGGTATTTGTGGTAGTGGAAAGTTGGCAGGTTGTGCTAGGGCTCATTGCAGGAGGCTTATTGGCTGCACCCTTAGGAGCCTTGTTGGTTCGTCAAATTCGCCCAAAAACCTTGATGTTTCTGGTAGGCATCACCATTATTCTTTCCCAAAGTTACAATTTGTATAGCTGGTTATTTTAACCAGGTACGATGACAAAATAAAAAATCCATCCTGAAAAGGGTGGTTTTTTTGGTATCAAAACTCTACTTTATCTATGTATTTTATAGGTAAATAATGTTCTTCATTTTCCCATATCCAAACCAAGTAACGCTTATGAAAAGGATATTTTACATCTTCATTTTTTTTGGAATTAGTATGTGGTTCCACTCGGCCAGCGCCCAAAACACCCTGGTCGAAATCAGCGGCCAAGTCAAAGACGCCGCCGCAAAAACACCCTTGGCCAACGCCACCGTGTACATTCGTGAACATGAAGCAGGTTCAACTACGGATGACAATGGACAGTTTATCATCAAAAGTTACCTGCGTTTTCCCTTTACCCTCGAAATCAGTTTTATCGGCTACGAGAAACAAGTTTTTACCGTAGAAAATGAACGCGCCAAGTTGCAATTCCAATTGCAGCCCCTGGTAGTAATGTCGAATGAGATGGTCGTAACTGCCTCGCGGGTGGAAGAGCGCCTGTTCAAATCGCCCGTCGCCATTGAAAAACTGGACATTCGGGCCATTCGAGAAACGCCCGCCGCATCCTATTATGATGCATTGGAAAACGTAAAGGGGGTGCAACTCACTACTTCGAGTTTGACCTTTAAAGTACCCAATACCCGGGGCTTCAACAACCCCAACAACTTCCGCTTCATGCAATTGGTCGATGGGGTGGATGTGCAAGCCGCTACCCTCGGGGTGCCGCTTGGCAACACCATTGGCCCCTCGGAACTTGATATTGCTTCGGTTGAAATCACTCCCGGCTCGGCTTCGGCATTGTACGGGATCAACTCCATCAATGGTCTGGCCCATTTGCGCAGCAAAAATCCGTTTTTAAGCCAGGGCTTGAGTTTTTACCAACGCGTTGGGGTAAACCATGTGGACAACATTGACCACGATGCTGCATTGATGACTGAAACCGCCTTGCGCTTTGCCAAGGTTTTAGATAAAAATGAAAAACTGGCAGTAAAGCTAAATGTCAGCTACTTCCAGGGCATTGACTGGGTTTCCTCGGCTGCCGTGGATCAAAATGCCAGCAACAGAGCCTCGGCCAATCCAGCCTTCCCAGAACTGGGCAGCGGCGCAACCAACCCCGCCTACGACGCCTGGAACCGCTACGGCGATGAGCGCAACAACAACGTAGCCGTAGCCGTCAACTACCTGGGCAAACGCCAAACTTTCAACGTGCGCCGCACGGGCTATTGGGAAAAAGACCTGACCGAACCCCAGGTAAGCAACCTGAAATTTTCGGGTGGCCTATTTTACCGCCCCTTCAAAGATTGGGAATTGAGCTACAACTACCGCTACGGGAGTATGGATGGTACCTTCCAGCGGGGCAACAAAATCAGACTCAACAATGCGGTGGTGCAAAACCATTCGCTGGAACTTAAGAATAAGCGGCTAACTGCCCGGGTGTATTTCACCGACGAAAACACCGGAGATTCTTACAACCTCAAACCTTTGGTGGACAATTTTGAATTGACAACCAAAACCAATAAAGATTGGAGTGCCCTTTATCAAACTACCTTACAAAGTAGCATCGACCAGGGTAAATCCCTGACTGAGGCTCACCTTGCGGCCCGTGCTCGTGCCGACCAAGGCCGTCCCGAACCAGGCACTCAGGCATTCCAAGACCTGAAAAACAAGATCATCAGCATCAACAACTGGGATCACGCATCCCTGATCGCTGGCGCCCCTGCTACGGGTGGAGCCGCGCTTTGGCAACGCAGCCACTTGTACCACGGTGAACTACAATACGATGCTTCGCATTGGTTTAAAGAAAAAGTGAGCTTGCTGCTGGGTACTGATTTGCGGGTCAATGAGGTGATTCCAGATGGCAACAACTTCGTTGATTTTAGCCGTCCAATTGAAGAGCGTACTCAACCCGGAGGTGAAAAGGTAAGGTACTCCAAGCTGGGTGCTTTTGCCCAGGCTACCAAGTTGTTGTTCGAAGAAAAGTTGAAGTTGGTTGCTTCGATCCGTTACGACCACAACTACGATTTCCCCGGGCGTTGGAATCCACGGGTGGCCGCCGTTTTTTCGCCCAACGAAAAATGGAACTACCGCCTTTCCTACCAGTCGGGAGTACGTTTCCCGGCTTTATTTGAGGCGCTTTCCTACGTCAACAATGGCAACGTACGCCGGGTAGGTGGTTTGGCCAAAGTGAATGAGGGCCTGGGCTTCCTCGAAAACTCCTATACCCTAAACTCGCTCGATCTTTTTACCGCAGCAGTCAACAAAGATGTGGCCGCAGGCAGTGCCCGCAACGATGCCGGCCTCAAAAACCGCAACTTGTTAGTGGTTGCCAATTTGCCACAATTGGAGCCGGAAGCAGTACAGGCCTGGGATGCCGGGGTAAAAAGTGTCTTGTTTGACAACAAAGTGGTACTCGACTGGGATTTTTACTACAATAGCTACCGCGGCTTTTTGGGTCAGGTAGAGGTTGCTGTGCCGCTGGATGGAAAGGTCGGTACCGATGCCTCAGTGTTGAACATGCTGGATCGCAACAAACAGGTGCGTTACCGCGTATTTACCAACGCTACGAATACCTACTACAACTATGGTTCGGCACTGCGTTTGAGCTATAACTTTTACAAAAAGTATTCGCTCTCTGGCAACCTGAACTACAACGATTTGCAGACCAAAAACGACAACGACATTTTCATCACTGGTTTCAACACCCCGACCTGGTCAGGCAATATCCAGTTTGGCAATCGGGAAGTGTTGCCCAATTTTGGCTTCAACCTGGTCTGGAAATGGCAGGATACTTTCCTGTGGCAAACACCTTTGGCGGAAGGGGTAGTTTCTTCTTTCAATACTGTGGATGCACAGGTATCGCTACAAGTGCCAAAATGGAATGCTTCCTTTAAATTGGGGGGCACCAACCTGGCGAACCAACGTTACATTCAGTATGCTGCCGGGCCTACCATTGGTGCCTTGTACTACCTGAGTGCGACCTGGGACATCTGGAAGAAGTGATTAAAATCAAAGCTGATCAGCAGGATTGTTTTTATCTTTAGGGATTGAATGCGGTGGGGCGAATTAATCACCTAATTGCTAAACCTCATTCAATCCAAGTATGTTCTTATTCCAAACATATACCTAAAAACAAAGAATATGAGTCTGCGTCTCGGCGATATTGCGCCCAACTTCCAAGCCCAAACTACTGCGGGCGACATTGATTTTTACGAGTACCTGGGCACTGGCTGGGGTATCCTTTTTTCACACCCTGCTGATTACACTCCGGTATGTACAACTGAACTAGGCCGTACTGCTGCACTGAGTGCCGAATTTGCGAAACGCAATACCAAAGTGCTGGCCGTAAGTGTAGATCCACTGGACAAGCACAAAGGCTGGGTCAATGACATCAACGAAACCCAACATGTGGATGTACAATTCCCCATCATTGCGGATGAGAACCGGGTAGTAGCTGGCTTATACGATATGATTCACCCCAATGCATCGGAGACATTCACCGTTCGTTCTTTGTTCATCATCGGCCCGGACAAGAAGGTAAAACTGATGATTATTTACCCTGCATCTACAGGACGTAATTTCAATGAAGTCCTGAGGGTATTGGATTCTCTGCAACTGACTGCCAATTACAGCGTGGCGACTCCTGCGGATTGGAAACATGGTGAAGATGTGATCGTGGTACCTGCGGTATCTACGGAAGCAGCGATCGAAAAATTCCCGAAAGGGGTGACCATTGTGAAGCCTTATCTGCGCTATACACCACAGCCGGATTTGGAAGACTAGAAACAAGTTTTTAATAATCGAGTATATTTTTCGGAGCGCTCTGTTGAAAAACAGGGCGCTACTTTCCTACGACTAAAGTCATGGGCTATCTCCACGAATAAATTCATGGGCTGTCTTCCCTGCCACTCTTGCAAATAATTTACGAATAAATTCGTAGATTATTTGAACGCCACCTTGTAAACCACCCAGGTTCCTGGCTTTCCGTTCCGCCACTTTGGCCCATCCTCAATGAGCCGTTCGGCAATCTGATCACACCCAAACCCAAGAGGGCGCAGGATTCTGATTCGGGCAGGCTTACCATCTTTTTCAAATGTAAATTCCAGGGTAACATCTCCACTAATTGCGTTCAATTTAGCTTCAAAGGGCGTTTCGATGTTTTTTTGAATGTATTGTTCAAATTGTTCAAAACCACCTTCCGGGCTTGGGTAACCTACTCCTTCCCGACGATCGCTGGCCTCGAAGGATTTTTTTAGTGCTTTGGTTTTGCGCTGCAACACGACCTTTTCGTCGTTGTTGTCCAGGCGCAGTGACTGGGTTTCAAATTCAGGATCAATGACCTTCACTTGAGCCGGAGCAGCTGAAGGCAGCTCAAAAGCGCCTTCCCCATTGGTTATGGCAAAGGTATTGGCATCGCGTTGTACGGGGATGCCTGCTGCTCGTTGCCCGCGTTCATCTACGACTATGCCACCTACGGTAGGATTGACTTGCAAAGCATTCAAATCCCGCGCAGCAGAAGCTGGGCTGATTTTTGCC
The DNA here is from genome assembly GCA_013298445.1 of Chitinophagales bacterium. Classification (GTDB taxonomy): domain Bacteria; phylum Bacteroidota; class Bacteroidia; order Chitinophagales; family Saprospiraceae; genus Haliscomenobacter. The sequence goes on from JAAFHQ010000157.1 coordinate 6,842, forward strand.
AGGTCTTTGTCCGTAGCATTGCCTGCTGCACGGGAACTCGCGGCATTACCTGGTGCGTCATCTCTACGGGGTTCAACTTTGGGCTTCTCCTCCACGATTTCCGCATCCGCCAGGCCATTGGCCTCTTCTTTTATCATGCCATCATCTGCCAGTGCATCAGGGCTTAGGATCTCAGACTCAGGGCCTTTCTTGCCATTACGTTTTGAAGGCAATGCTTTATCTGCTTTTTCAATGCTTACATCGGCTACCTCTGGCGTGGAAGGAGTCGGTTGGAATTCTGCTTCAGCCTTAGATTCAACGCTGGGAACATCAACTACCAGGTCTGCTTTTGGAGCAGGGTCAAACAGCCATTTCCAGCCAAAAGTGAGGAGCAACAATACCGCAGCGGCAGCAGCAAGGCGGGGCAACCAAAACAAGATTGGCCCGGTTTTGCGCTGATCGGTTTGGGTTCTTGCGGCAATTTTGGTGTTGAGTTCTTTGATTTTTGAAAGGTGATCAGCTTGAGATTTTTGGCTAAAACCCTCCCAGGCATCGGCCAGGAAGGAGTCTTCCTGTGCTGCTCGTTCCAAACGACTTTCGTCTCTGCCTCGGGTATCCCCACGCAGCCAGCGTCGTAAAAGATCGATTAATGCCTGGTTTTGCATAACTTCATTTTTAGGCACCCGCGAGGGGGGCCTCTACGCAATTTTTCAAATTCCGCCGTCCATTTTGAATATGGGATCGCACAATGTTCAAATCAACCTGCATGCCATCGGCAATATCCTTGTAACTGCGGTCTTCGAAGTAAAACAATCGAACACAGTCCTTTTGTTGATCGGAGAGTTTTTCGATGCAGTTTTCCAATTTTTTCAGCATCATTTCCCGATCAGGAAGGTCTTCTGCATCAGGATGCAACAATTCGAGGGAATACATAAGGCCGGGGTCAAAACTTACGGTAAAATTTTGGCCAGCCTTGCGCAAGCGCATCAAACAATGGTTTTTGGCCAAAACGTACAACCAGGGTCGAAACTGGCCGATGTCGTGTTTTTTTGCTTTTTGAACCAATTCTTCAAAAATATCCATAACGGCGTCTGCTGCAGTTTCCTCCTGTTTCAGATACTTCAAACAAACCCCATAAACCAGTTCCGTATAGCGACTGTATAAGGTACCCAAAAGCTGCAGGTCACCACTCTTCTGATAGTGGGCCAGCAAGTTTTCGTCTGACGACGTTTCCGCTTTGGGTGTAAACAGGCGCAGTTTCAAATGGATCAAATTATCATTATATTGGTAAAAATAGAAAAAGGGAACGTGGAAACTGTACTCAGTAAAAAAAATTCTTCCATAATCTGGATTTACGCTTAAAAACCCCGATCTTAAAAACGCAAGCAACAAGTACCAACTAAAGCTTATCCATACCAAAACCTGAAACTATGCAAACCATCCTCGGATCCGGGGGCGTCATTGGCAATGATTTAGCCAAAAGCCTCATGATTTACACCGACCAAATCCGCCTTGTCAGCCGCAATCCAAAAGCCATCAACCACAACGATGCATTGTTTCCTGCTGATTTGCTTGATCCTAAAGCCGTACAGGCAGCCTTAAAGGGGTCCAGCATTGCTTACCTCACGGCAGGTTTGCCCTATTCAAGCAAAATCTGGCAAGAGAAATGGCCCTTACTCATGCGCAATGTGATCGATGCCTGTAAGGAAAACGACTGCAAGCTCGTCTTTTTTAGCAATGTTTACGCCCTGGGAAAAGTAGAAGGTTGGATGTCGGAAGAAAGCCCGATGAATCCATGCAGCAAAAAAGGAGAAGTAAGGGCAAAAATAGAGCAAATGCTCCTGGATGAGATCCAAAATGGCAACATTCAGGCCATGATTGCCCGCGCTGCCGACTTTTATGGCCCTGGCGCTGCCCTTGGTTTTGTAGACTATATGGTTTTTCAAAACCTGGCAAAAGGTAAAACCCCACAAATTTTGGTCAATGCGAATACCAAACATTCCTATACCTTTACCCCCGATGCAGCCCGAGCTACTGCTGCCTTAGGCAACACCATGGATGCCTACAATCAGATCTGGAATTTACCAACAGATCCTAACGCACTAAGCGGAAAGGATTTTGCTGAACTCGTTGCCCAAGCCTTTGGAGCCAAATTCAAATACACTGTTGTGCCCAAATGGATGACCCGCATCCTTGGTTTGTTCATTCCCGAAATGGGAGAAGCCGTAGAAATGCTCTACCAAAACCAATACGATTACCTTTTTGACAGCAGTAAGTATGTCCGGCACTTTAAACATGCTGCGACTACCTACCGCGAAGGCATCCAAGAAACTGTAGCTCATTTGCAACAACAAAAGACTTAAGACTACTTTACTTTGAATCAATACCCAAACAATGAACACCTTAGAGCACCAGATTTCCCAGCTGTTCCCGGAAGAAAATGGCATTCCGGAGGAAAACCGGCTGAGCGCCCCCATCCACCAGCGCGAAATGCTGATCGATGGACAAATGATTCCATGGTCGGGCACCGTACAGGACGTGTATTCACCCGTACATGTACATACTCCTGATGGACTGAAACGACTCCTAATCGGCAGCTATCCGTTAGCAGGCCAAGCGGAAGCCGATGCCGCATTGGAAGCTGCGGTACATGCCTTCGACAATGGTCGGGGCGAGTGGCCCACCATGCCGATTGGTGAACGAATCGAGTGTATGGAAAAATTCATCGGCCGGATGATCGAGCAAAAAGATTTGATCGTCAATTTGTTGATGTATGAAATCGGTAAATCCATGGCCGATTCCACCAAGGAGTTTGACCGTACCGTGGAATACATCTACGATACCATCGACATGCTCAAAGAGCTCGACCGCAATTCCTCCCGCTTTCGCATTGAGCAGGGGATCATTGGTCAGATTCGCCGCTCACCCTTGGGAGTGGTGCTTTGTATGGGGCCATTCAACTACCCTTTGAACGAGACCTATACCATGTTGATTCCGGCCCTC
>JAAFHQ010000158.1 GCA_013298445.1 Chitinophagales bacterium
AAATGAGGGAAACATCACGTTCTTTCAGGGAATACAACATACTCCGACCTTCCCGTTTGACCGAAATCAAACCGCGCAAACGCATGTTTTGCAAATGGTGAGAGGTAAGGGACTGCTCGCTGCCCAACATGTCGCAAATTTCGGTTACCGAGAGTTTGGGGTGTTGTTCGAGCAAGTGAATGATGCCCAAGCGCATAGGGTGAGCTACCGTTTTGAGGATTGCTGCGATCCGCTCCAGTTTTTCCGCCTCTTTGTTTTCAGCGGTGGAGCCATCTTTGTTGTACAATATACCACTTGGTGTTTCCATCAGGATTTGCGCTTTAGTGATTGCTGTTCGAGTGTAATGATAAGAAATATTCAGAATATACGCTTGAGGAAGGCATTAAGTTTTATACGGGCCAAATTTGGAAGGGAAAAATAAAAAGGGAAGGGCCTAAAACAACAAACTACAGAGAGCAGCGCGGCTTCTGTAGTTGATGTAAGGGTGAATTATGGTGCCCAGAACAGGATTGTTTTGGAGTTTGTAACTCAAAAAGAGTTAGTTAAGTATAGGTATTGCAGGTTTTGACTTAGGATATGGGTAAAAAAAGTGGTAGTCTCCATTATGATCTCAATCTTCTCTCAGCTCTCGCCCAGATTTGGGGTTAAAAGATTGGGACTTCAACTCCATAGCTTTATTTTTCAGACTTGTGCGTGTGTCCTTTTCTGCAAGTTGATCATCTTCCTTTTGTTTTTCCTCAGACATCGATAACTTCCCTTCTTCATTGAGGTGTGGATGTTTCCAAGTGCAATTATTGATGATATCATGAAAGGAGAGGTCTGCATTGCTAAGGTCTGCATTACTAAAGATGGCACTTCTAAAGATGGCATCACTAAGGTCGGCCCCCCTAAGGTCAGCCCCCCTAAGGTCGGTGCCACTAAAGTCGGCGCCACTAAAGTCGACACCCCTAAGGTTGGCACTCCTAAGGTCGGCGCCACTTAGATCGGCGCCACTGAGGTCAGCACCACTGAGATCGGCACCACTGAGGTCGGCACCACTAAGGTTTTTATCATTCCAGTCTACTTTAGATAAGTTACATTTTGGCAGAAAAATATGAAAATCTTTATTTTCTTCGATCCAGTCCCACGAAGAATCCAAAACTTTAAAATCCTTCAATTCCCTTACTACCTCAAGTACTAACAAAGACTTGATCTTCATAATTGATTCAGTGGATAATGCCAATTCAAGAATTATGCTGCCTGCCTGTTTTCGTAAAATAGAGAGTTCCTCAAAGGGAATGTTAGCAATTTTTCCCAGTTCCTCTATCCACTCTTTCGTGTCACTTTCAGGTGTGCCTTCAAAATCCTTGTCCCTTGTAACCTCTGCTAAATATCTTTCATTGTCATGTTTAGGTGTCGCCAAAACAGGGTAACTGCATAGGCATTCCTCGATTCTGGTAAAAAAATTAATCACGGATGAAGCTAACTTGGATGATTCCGTTCGGTATTCAGAAAATGGAATAAGGTCTCTATTTCTGTGTTCTTCTAGGCTAGAATTTCGATATTGGAGATGTAGAATTTCGTCCCTAAAGCGAAAAAAATCAGGTTTCTTTAAGTCTAGGAATTTTAAATTTTCGTATAAAAAAGATAGGCAATCTTTAGTGTTGTTGTCTGCTATCTTGCTTCTAGCTGTTTCTAATATTGAAGATGTCTCAGAAACTTTCATATATAATATTTTTATCACATCAATTTCTGAGATAAATATAATGCCATTTGATATGAATTCCAAGTCATAGCTACCTTACTAGTCACCTTTCTGATATCAACCCACCCCTCCCCGGGCTCTCACCAGCATTTTTCTCGTTAAGCACCTACCCGGATGTCAAATTCCTGTTTTTACGCAATTTTGATGCTTTGTTACAGCAAAGTGATATCAATTTAGGCCTTTTTTGTAACAAATGGAACCTGTATTCGTATGAAAGGGTTGTGTTTTTACATGATCTTTTCATATGTTTGTTAGAATTTGTTTACATCTAATAGGTAAACAGCTTCTTAAACCCTAAAAAAAGTAAAATGGCAAGAGTAGATTACATTGAAGTGAGCCGCCTCTCTTTAGATTTAAAGAATTTTCGAACAACCCCTCAAACAAGTGAGGAGAATGCAGTAAGAGCAATGATTTCTATTCATCCAGATCGATTTTATGCAATTTTGGAAAGCATTATCGAAGATGGATATATGCCAACTGAAAATATAATTGTTCTACGAAACGGGCCAATATTGACTGTAATGGAAGGGAATAGAAGGATTGCAGCATTAAAATTAATTCTTGGACTTATACCTTTGAGCGCATTAGATGTTCCCAAAAACATAGTAAAAAAAATAGACGAAGTCTCTCTGGCTTGGAAATCAGATAATTCAACAGTTCCGTGTAATGTTTACGAATTAAGTGAAGCAAGCCAGGTAGATAAGATTGTAAACCGCACGCATGGTAAAGGGGAAAAGGCAAGTAGAGCACCTTGGCCATCAGTAGCTACCGCTCGTCACAACAGGGATGTAAATCGCAGATCAGAGTTAGGGTTAGATCTTTTAGAAAAATATCTAAAATATGGAAATAATATCAGCTCAGAGCAGTCAGCAAGATGGAGTGGTGATTATGGAGTCACCATTTTAGATGAAGCCTTGGCAAAACTATACTCACGCCTCGGGTTTAAATCAATAGCAGCATTAGTCGATGAATACCCAAGTGACAAAAAACTAAAGGAGATATTAGATAAAATGATGCTAGAAATTGGCCTTAAAAAGCTATCCTTTAAGAAAATCAGGGATGCAAATAAGGACTTTGCCATCAATTACGGTGTTTCTCCAATTCCATCAACAGTACCTGATTCGACTGGCACTACATCAGAAAGTTCCTCAGGTACAGGGACTGGCCGCGCCACTGAGTCAGGTTCGCCTGGAACTGCTAATCCTAGTTCATCTAATACGTCAACAGGAAGCCCCTCGACTCCTCCTCCTGTAACAAATCCAACAGGCACTTCCTCAAGTAGCGGGGCTTCTCCCGCAACACCTTCTACATCAAGTAGTAACCCTGTCGCAAATGCTATTAATGACCCGAGGAATGTTGCTGAGATGTTAAATCGATTTACTCCACGAGGAAATAATAGACAAAAAGTTGTTACTTTGAGGAATGAAATGAAAACATTGGATATTAAGAAAAATCCAATTGCTTTTTGTTTTTTGTTGCGTAGTATGTTTGAAATTTCTGCAAAAGCCTATTGTAAAGATCATTCAATCCAAACGAAGAAAGCTGGCGGTGAAGATAAAAAAATAGCCGCTTTGTTGTTAGAAATTTCAAAACACATGGTGGATCAAACACCTGCACCTGATAAGAGAGCTAAAGAACAAGAACTGCATGGGGCTACAGCTGAAATCACAAAACCTACAGGATTATTATCGGTAACCTCTATGAATCAATTGATTCATAGCACAACTTTCTCAATTAGCCCTCCAGATATCAGCACACTTTTTTACGTTATTTACCCTTTACTCGAAGCAATGAACAACTAACTATGAGCATTTACAATACCCCCTTACGATACCCAGGAGGAAAACAGCGCCTCACTCCCTTCGTCCATGAAATACTGGAGGAAAACCAGATCGATGGGCACTACGTGGAGCCTTACGCGGGTGGAGCTGGCATTGCCATTGAACTGCTGGTAGACAAAAAAGTCCAGCATATTCACCTTAACGATTGCAGCCTTGGAATCTTTGCTTTTTGGCACTCAGTGGTAAATCATCCAGAAGAATTTTGTCGCCTCATTTCGTCCGCTTCCCTTACCATTGACGAATGGAAAAAACGAAAGGAAATTGTCAAACAAAAGGACACCAGCGATCTGCTAAACCTCGGATTCAGTACTTTTTTCCTAAATAGATGTAACCGCTCAGGGATTTTGAATGCAGGGGTGATCGGAGGATACGCGCAGGCAGGAGCCTATAAAATCGATGCTCGTTTTAATCGCAATGAGCTGATCCGACGCATTGAACTAATATCCCTTTACAAAGACCGGATCTCTGTCAGTAATCTGGATGCTGAGTTTTATCTGAAAAACTACATTCCCAACTTGCCTGAAAATACGCTGGTTTACTGCGATCCACCATACTTTGTCAAAGGCAGTGACTTGTATCCAAACTATTACGCTCACAAAGATCACATTCGCTTATCAGAAGTGATTCAATCCTGCGTTTCTCATCGATGGATTCTTTCTTATGATGGAGCACCCGAGATCATTGAAATGTGCCGACAGCGTCGCCATTTTTTGTACGACCTCCAGTACTCGGCCGCCAAGGCTTATATGGGTAAAGAAATTTTCATTTTCTCTGATTTAGTGCGCATTCCTACTAAGACTTCTATCAAAAGTATTGACTACGCACTGAGTAACTCCGGTTCAATTTCGATATCCATTTAGCCTAATTCCTGGCTTCACTCAATTTCCGGCCAGTTTGTTTTCATGAAATTACTATTTATATCCCAATTTCTACTAGTATCCCAGCCCTCTTGCTGATTGAAGCTAATATTCAAAGGAGATATAATTGGTTGTAACTCCTTTACCTTCAAAGCAACCATATTCCCTGATATATCAAACTTCTCCACCAAATCAATCAAATCGACTGTATCTCCATTTCAGGACACTGATCTAACGATTTCACCCCATTGGCATTACAATATCTGCTGTAGTTAAGCATATTAAAGCAACAAAATTGCTCTTGTTCTTCTTGCCACAGAAACAAATCTCGTTATTGGTTCGCTTTCATGTTTTCTCTTTTAGATAGTTGAAAATATTTTTAAGGTGCTAACTCATTCATCACTAATCCAGTTATAAAATCCTGTGAGTTGTTCGTTAACAAAAAAAACTTCCGAAATATTCACCTTCATTTCTATCAGCATTGGGGCTTGATTTTTAAGAAAAATAGCCCCACGAAATTCTGCACCATGCAGGTCTGCACCATGCAGGTCTATACCACGTAGGTCTGCACCATACAAGTCTGCACCATGTAGGTCTGCACCATGCAGGTCTGCACCACGTAGGTCTGCACCATGCAGGTCTGCACCACGTAGGACTGTCAAGGTCAAATTTAAACGGGATAGATTTGCCCAACTCTGATTTATAATTGCTGCGGTCAGCGTATTGGATCCGAGTATTTTTCGATTATTAATACTAAGGTTTGCAAGTTTCAGATCTGCCCATCTCAGGTTTGCCCCTTTCAGATTTGCCCTATTCAAGTTTGAGTTTCTCAGCTTTGCCCCTCTTAGGTTTGCTCGCTCCAAAATTACCCCGACCAAATCCGCCCCATTTAAATCCGCTCCATTCAAATCTGCCCCAAATAGGTTTGCTCCATCTAATTTTGCTCCACTCAAGTTTACTCCTATCAGGTTTACTCCATTCAAATCAGTCCCACTTAAGTCTGCACCATTCAAGTCTGCACCATTCAAGTCTGCACCAGGCAGTTGAATATTCGGCAATTTACAATCTACAAGATAAACACCCGCGCTTTCCTTCATCCACTCCTCTTTCTCCCCATACCCCTTAATACTCTTTAGTTCCTCTAACAAACCAATCCTCACCAATGACTTAATTTTCAAAACATCCTCTGTTGACAATGGCCCTTCTACAATTACATTTTTTGATTTTTTATTAATGGCAATAAGGCTCCCTGGATTTATCCTAATCATAGTAGCCAAACTAGTCAAAAACTCCTCCAATTGCTCCTCTCTCTTGCCACCAAAATCAATATCTACAACCAATTCGGTAAGAAACTTCGTATCATTTATTTCAAGTACTGCTGCCTTCGTTCTCTTACCTACCTCCTCTTCCACAAGTTCAATCAACTCCAGCATATCCGTTGCCAAGGAATTCAACTGCATATCATAATATTCTGGCGTTCGGATCGATCTTTCTTTTTGCACCCTGTTGTATCTAGCCAAAAACACCGTCACCATATTCTGATACCCCCGCCTCACAGACTCCTCCATACCCAACTCCCCCAATACCTCCTCCACAAGCTTTAAACCTTCTCTCAGCTCGTCTTTACTGATTTTCTTCCTAGCTTCTTCTAATGGTGATGACATACTTCGAGTACTTATTGGTTCATTATTATAGTACACATAAATATAAAGTAATTTTTATCACTTTAGTCATTGCTGGGCATCACAGTAGCCAAGTTTTGTTGATTTGATATCAAATTATATTATCAGGATTCTTTACCTGGTATATTTTTAATGTCAAAATGTATTTGACCCAAGCATTGACATTACTCAAATTTTTACTTTCTTTCCTTCATCATCAAAAAAAATGGCTTTAGAAGTGTCCACATTCATTTTTTTCAATAAATCAAGTTGATTTATGTGAAAGATAGTGTTATGAAATTTTGCCCCCCTAAGATCAGCCCCATTAAGGTCAGCTTCCCTAAGATCGACAAAGCGAAGAGTGGCATTGCGAAGATTAGCATTGTAAAGAGTGGCGCCACGTAGGTTAATAAAAATGGTTCCCCTACTGCCAAAAGGGAACATACCCGCAAAACCTATGAAGGTAGGGCCCCAAAGGTTGTAATAAATTAAGTCAAGAAAGCCAAACCTAGGTTTGACTTCATGAGGATTGTCACTGCTGAGGTTTTCCCCCTCAATCGTTACCTTTTCCAACCACAAAACAAAATCCTCGCCCTCTATCCAATCCCACCCATCTTCCAACACCTTAAACCCCACCACATCATCCACCAATCCCAACTTCACCAAAGACTTTATCCTCACAATCTCCTCCGCATACAACTCCAGCTCCACTAACACGCTCCCAGCCCTTGTCCCAGTAATCCGCTCAGGAAGATCAAGCTGCATATTCAGCATATTTTCTATCCTCAAAATCCGCCCCTTCACCTCCTCCATATCCGTCTTCTTATAATCCAACCCCAGCACAAGCTCCGCCTTATAAAGCCTCTTCTCCTCCACCGTCTCCCTTTCCCCCATCTCCTTTACCCCCGCCTCAAAATCCAACAACAACTGATTCGTAGAATGAAACAACTTATTCCACTCTACCATGTAATTCTGCTCCGAAATCATCCCTCGCTCCCGTTCCAAACCACTCAGCCTCGCCAGCAAAAAGGAAGTATCATTTCTCAATCGATACCACTCCGGCTCACTTATCTTCAAATCAGCTAGCATCCCATCCATGGTCTCCACGCAGGCTTTAGCTAGACCATTTTTAAACTGCTCCCTGGCTTTGTTTAGTGTTGATTTAAGAGAGGTGGTGTCCATTTTGGCGTTTTTAGTTTTTATCAATTGCGTTTTTTCTTTTATTCTTCCTCTATCCAACTTTCGACCTTCTGCCCTTCATCATCAACAAAAATGATCTGTGAAATATCTACCTTCATTTTTTTTAACAATTTGGCATATTGAACATGAAATATTGCTCCACTAAATTCTGCCCTACTTTGGTCTATTTCCCTAATGTTTTCGATCTCTAAGTAATCTATTAGCCAGGTTAAAAAAAGTCGGACTTTCTTGTAATTTATCCCAATGAGGATCAAGATCAAGCCTTTTATCAACGCCCCTATGGTTCCTTCAATCAATTCTACCACAACTATCACAAACACAATTAAACATACCACTAACCATTCCACGATTATCCTTGAGAGACACCTGATTATCATGTTCATTATAAGGTTTAGTTTTCCTACTGGTTCATTGATACTTACCACACTCAAATTTAATTTCCTCAAATCTACTTTATGCAAATCAAGCCCTCCAAGCTGCAAAATAAAATTCTCCCCCTCTATCCAATCCCAAGCACCACCTAGCACTTTAAACCCTACTTCATCATCCACCAATCCCAATTTCATCAAAGACCTTATCTTCATAATCTCCTCCGCATACAAATTCAACCCCACGATCACACTACCAGCCCGCAGCCCAGTAACCCGCCCAGTGAGACCTAGTTCTGTATTCAAGATGTTTTCTATTCTCAAAATCCGCCCCTTGATCTCCTCCATATCCGTTTTTTCAAAATCCAGCCCCAAAACAAGCTCCGCCGGATAAAGCCCAGGGGGTTCAACCTCATTCTTTCCACGCATTTCCTTCACCCCAGCCTCAAAATCCAAAATCAATTGATTCGTCGAATGAAACAACTTATTCCACTCCACTATATAGTTCTGCTCCGAAATCATTCCCAACTTCCGCTCCAAACCACTCAACCTCGCCAGCAAAAAGGAAGTATCATTCCTCAATCGATACCACTCCGGCTCCCCCACCTTCAAATCACCCAATACCCCTTTCAACGTCTCCACACACGCTTTGGCATGGCCATTTTCAAATTGCTCTCTCGCTTTGTTGATGGTTGATTGAAGAGATGTGATGTCCATTTTGGTGGCCTTGGTTTTTTGTTTTTTTAAAAGAATCCATAAATTTCTATTCTGTAATTACAGCATAACCTTGAAATTTATCAGCAGTATGTCAGAAATAACCCCGAAAAATGGTTCAGGAAAAATAAAAATAAGAAAGTTAGGGAGATAAGGTAAAACAAAAAAGCCATTGAAACAGCATATCGGCTGAAATTCAACGGCTTTTTTGTTTAAAAATCGGTGCCCAGAACAGGATTCGAACCTGCACACCTTGCGGAACTACCACCTCAAAGTAGCGTGTCTACCAATTTCACCATCTGGGCAAGGTATAAATGACCACGGGGGTCGAAATGCTCTTTCGTTTAGAGCGATGCAAAATTATAGTCCATCGGCAACATATGCAAGTGCTGCCGACTTTTTTTCAAAAGAATTTAGCCTTCCTGCGAGCGCTCGAGCGCAGCTGCGCGGAGGCGTTGCAAAAATGGCGAAGCAAAAATGAACTGCTGAAGCGTGTCATTGGTGCTTTCGAGTACCTGGCTTTTGTCGCCACGCCAGGCCAATTTTCCTTCGTGGATCAGCACGATGTTGTCGCCAATTTCCATCACCGAGTTCATGTCGTGGGTGTTGATCACGGTGGTGATGTTTTTGTCGATGGTGATGTCGCGGATGAGTTCATCGATCACGATGGCCGTTTTTGGGTCGAGTCCCGAGTTGGGTTCGTCGCAAAAGAGGTATTCGGGGTTGAGCACAATGGCCCGGGCGATCCCCACCCGTTTTTGCATCCCACCGCTGATTTCAGAGGGGTACTTTTTGTGGACCTTACCCAGGCTTACCCGCTCCAGACAGGAGTCGACCTGCATGGCTTTTTCCTTCCAGGTCATGTGGGTAAACATATCGAGTGGGAAGCGGATGTTTTCCTCTACTGACATGGAATCAAAGAGTGCCGAACCCTGAAACAACATGCCAACCTTCATGCGGATGGCCCGCATTTCCTTTTTATTCAGTTGGCTAAAATTGACATCGCCGTAAAAGATGTCGCCCGTGGTAGGCGTTACCAAGCCGACCAGTATTTTTAGCAAAACCGTTTTACCAGCTCCACTTCGACCGATGATCAGGTTGGTTTTTCCGGGAAAAAACTCGGTGGTTACCCCCTTGAGCACTTCCTGATCGTTGAAAGATTTATGAATGTCTATGGTGCGAATCATGCTGGATTAGGTTAAAATAGAGGCAATCAGGTAATCGGCCAGGAGGATCAGAATGTCGCTGAATACCACCGCATTGGTGCTGGCCTTGCCCAATTCAATACTGCCACCTTTGACATAATAGCCCTGGTAGCAGGATACCGAAGTGAGGATAAACGCGAAAACAATCGCTTTGACGAACATCATGGTGACATTGCCATCCTTGAAGAACGAACGCACC
>JAAFHQ010000159.1 GCA_013298445.1 Chitinophagales bacterium
GGATTGTTGATGAACCAGGCTCTTTGGCCGGCTACTTTAGGGTATTATCTCGAACATTTTTTAGCACCCGCGGTGGATGGGCAGGACATCGCTTATCTTAAACAATTTTTCCAAAAACAAGTACTAGCCTCTGGTCTGCTACCAACGTTTCGGGTGGGCAAGCAGCCCTATGGCCTTTTGTTGAGTAGCGCCTTTTCTCGCTGGCAAATGGAGCAAAATGCTTCTCCTGCCGCGAATCGCTTTTGGGAGGTGTTGAAAAAATTAGATGGCATGTGGACCAATTTCAGCCAATCTGTGCTCAAACTCAGTAATATGCTGAATAGTGACCAGGATAAATGGCTGGAAAGTTTCAAAAAACTGATGGCGCAACAGGCCCATTCAGTGGAGTTTGCACACCGCTATATCGTGGGGGAATACCTCCTGCGCAATGTAGATAGTGCGATGCCCGACCCTAAATTGGCTACCCCCATCAATGTCGGACAAAGCCCTTTGATGGTCAACACAACTCCTGCAGCCTTAAAAAGAACGATGGAAATGGCCAACAACTGGGGAAAGCCGCTCAACAAAGTGCCAGGCCTTTTTTCGAAATTTTTAGCAGACACCGATATTGATCTCTTCAAATGGAACAGTGCAACCCGGGATTTTGTCGGTATGGACAGGTTTCCATTACAAACATTGCTGAATAAAAACTTGGATGAATTGTGGGACAGCCCCACCATCAAACTTGCCAATGGGATGGGACGCCTTCTGTATTTTTTGGCACGCCAAGCTCTCCTTCGGAGTTATGTGGAAGCAGCTATGAATAAAGCCCGGCAAGACAATCCTAAAGGAACCAGTCCTTTGGCCCATCTCGATTTTGAAATGGAATACCTCATTGCAAAAGATGACCCCAATGCATTGTACACTTTATCCGCTGAACATTTGGCTAAATTGGCAAGTGACACCAATCGAAATACCTACAAAACCCTCAAAAACAAAAAAGCCTATTTGGATAGAGTCGTAACCGGAAAAAAAGTATCGGAACTCATCAGTGCAGAGTTAAAAAAAAGTAGCCTGGGTTTTTCATTAGGTAATCTACCTGATAGCCTTAAAGCACTAGATCAGCTCAAAAATGTACCCCATCACCAGTTAGAAAAACTCTTGGTGGACCACCTCGATCTGTGTAACTACCGCTTGGATGCCTGGATGTTGGGTTTGGCGAATGAAAGACTGGAAACAATGCGCGCTAAGCCACAAGGCCAGGGTATTCATTTAGCCGCATTTGCTTATGTGGAAAACCTAAAGCCAGCTCAAAAAACCTGGGTTCAACTGCAATTGCTTGAACAACCCCGCACCTTGACTATGGATCGAAACACTCCTTTAGGCTCTTATGTATTACCACTCTTGAATTTGCCGGGGTCTGACCCAGTTACTTGGGCTAAACATCTTGCCAAGGGAATCGTATACATGGGCAGCGACCCTAATTTTCAAATCAAAGCCAATCCCGATGAAGCCACAGGGTTTGAGTATTATCAAATCTCTAGAACAGGAGATGGGCATGGTTATGTGCTTGCTCCGTCTTTAGCACATGCTTCAACTGCCGCCGTATTGTTTTCTGGGTATGCCCAAAAAGGTTATGGTACCCCCTTTTCCGTCAACATCAATTCTGAAAGAACCGGCCAAGCCATGGAGTTGCTCCGCAGCATCCAGGCTGGACACTCCCTCAACGAACAATTCGGCTATTGGTTGGAACGCAAAATGTACGAAAATCAACTTGGCCAGCATGTTCGGGCCTTTCGTAAAATTTTTCCTTTATACAGCGAAACTCAAGAATGGAATGCCGATTCTGGCAATAAACCTAAGCCGAGCAACACCACATTGAGTATTGATGGACTGGCGTTTGTAACAACTTATAGTCGGAGTCGTGAACTTTGGCGGAAAATGATCAATGGGATAAGCTTAGGCAACAAATTGCCTGTGCTTGAAACCTTGTGCAAGCAATTATTAGATATCCATGATGCCCTAAGCGATTTGCTTCTGGCAGAAGGGGTATACCAAATGGTGCAAGGCAATCCAGAGAAAGCGGCTCTGTCACTTAAAATGGGTGGTGGTGGAGGAAACATTACATTACCTGAAATTACGAAAATCACAGCCTCTTTTCAGTTGTTGGGTCAGCGAATGATGCTGGTTTTAAACGATAAAGGTAATGATCAGGCTTGGCCTACCCGCAATAGCCCTTTGAGCATCTTGCTGCCACAACTCAATGAATGGCTGGCACAACAATTGCCTAAACTGGAAAAGATAAAATTAAGTGCTTTGGTGGAAGGCGCTTCTCATCCAGTGAATTTGCCATTTTCAGCATTAGATTTACAGCCCATTGATTTATTGTTGCGCTTAAAGCAGGTTCAATTTTCCAAAGACGATACAGGGCTGATCTATTTGGCACAATTGGCGCTGCGTATGGAAGAAAATGTGGCAAGTGAACTCAAGGTAAGCATTGACTTTGAGCGCAATGCCAACTTCAAAGCAGATGAATACAGCCTAGTAGAGTTACTACCATTACTGAAATCAATCTGGAAATTATTGAACCAGGGTAGACCTTTGCAGCCTGCCGATTGGTTTCCAGACCCTTTTTTGGCCGAACAGCCTGCTACAATTGATACGGCTCCCCTGGAACAAGGGCTAAACAAACTACTTACAGGTACGGGGGGGAATGCCATTAAAACTTATTTGCAACAGTTACAAGCCCAAAGCAAAGCGGTAAAGGAACTTTCTGATGAAGCAGCATTAGCAAGCGAAACAGGCCAAAAAAAGATTCAACAACTCTTGAAAACGATTTTATCCGGAGCTGCTTTCGGTACCTGGGATTCACGTCCACAGATTCAAATGGATACAAGTTTAGTTTTTAAACTTGAGTTGCTCGAAATCGCCGAACAGGTGGAACAGACCTTACAAGAACGCCTGGCCAGGCTGCAAGCTATTAATCTTAGCGACAGCGCTAATGAACGTTTTGAAGATTTGCTCCAACAGGTTCAAATTTTATACGGTGAGGATTTACCTGTTTTTCCACAGTATATTTTGCCCAATGCTAAAGACGTTTTAGCTTCCTGGAACGACGACAAATTATTAGAAAGAGCAGGCGATTTTGCGATCGAAGAATGGCTGCAAGGCATAGCCCCTGTATTTGACAATGCTGGTTATTACCTCGGATTACAAGTATTTCGAGAATCAATGGGGGCAAGTGCGGCTAACAACACCCTGAAAATCATCCAAGTGCCTTTTGTTTACGATAAAGCCAATGTTTGGGCGGGAGGTCCTTTGCCCCTTGGATATCAACTGCCCAGTGGAACTGTGTCCTTGGCATTGGAAACCATGCGCCCGCTGGCCAACAATCAGCTTGTGGGAGGCTTTGTATTTGAAGAATGGCGCGAAAAAATTCCCCAACGTGAACACAATGCTGGGGTGGCTATTCATTACCAACAGCCCGATTATGCCGAACCTGCCCAAGCATTAATCCTGGCAGTACCTGCCCAAATCAAGGGAAATTGGACTTGGGATGATTTAATGCAAACCATCCAGGATACCATGCAATTGGCTCGTAAACGCGCTGTAACACCCCTGGCTTATCAAAACACCTGGCTGAATCAGTTTTTGCCTGCCCTGATTGCTCCGGTTGACCCCAATCTAAATACCTCTGGTATTGATTTTGGGGCACTGCGCTCTTATCAACCCACTATTGAGCGGCCAATCGGTGGTGGAGGTGATATTTTAATTAATCCAAATCCTTAAAAACGAACCCTATGAACCCATCTATAATTTTTTGGAATCGCCTGGAAACAGGTAGTATCGATCAGGAAAACAACAGCAAATCGCTGCGATTTGAAATCCACGATCCACTATGGACCCTCTGTCGACAGTGGCAATTTGGCGAATTTGAAGGAGTTGACGCGAGCAACCTGGCCTTCGCTCAAGTAGAAACCCAGGAATCACCGATTCAATGCATCAGCGGGTGGAGACATACACAACCCGAACCAATGGATACCCAACAACAACCCTTGGAAATGGTGCTTGAACGATCTGCAGTGCAACCCAATCTGCTTATGCGCGCAGAAATGGGTCGACATTTTACCCGTTTACTCAAAAAAGGGCTTTCTCCCTCCGATTTCGATGCCGTTATCCAAGCCTTTAAATCCAATGCTGAATTCCTATTTAACGTGGTGGAGGCTTCTGGTGATGAACAAAATTTCATTAAATCTCCTGAGTTAAGTGATCAGGAAAGCCAACAAGTTTTGTCTGCTTTGGGAATGGGACGACACTTGGATGGGTATGCCATCTACCAAAAATTAAACACAAACCGCAATGTTTCTTTAGTGCTCACTTCACCAAGTGCTACCCTCAAGGAGAGCGTAAATACAGTGGGTGCTGAATTTTTAGCCTGGTGTGCTCGGGTGTACCAATTGTCGGTTCAAAACGCACCTTTTTGGAATGATTTACACCAGGAATATCAGGTAGAAGTAGGCATCCAGGACCAGAACAACAAGCTCAGAGTGCTCAGCAAAGCGGAATACCACGGCGAGGGACACGGATGGTATGGCTGGGCCGAAAAGTCGAACTTTTCAAATAAAGCCAGCTTTGTGGCAAATCAAAAGAAAACGAGTACAAGCAGGGTACTCATCCCCGCCATGGTGCGTTTTCGAGGAATGCCTGCCACCCGACTTTGGGAAATGGAGGACAGCACGGTTGATTTTGGGGCTATTCAAGCTACTTCTACTGAATTGCACAAAATGTTATACGCTGAATTCGGGTTGACTTTTAATAATGATTGGTTAACTGTTCCTATCCAGGCCCAATCTGGGCAAGCACTACAGGTCAAAAAAATTGTAGTGACGGATATGTTTGGGTATAAAAAAACCATTCCTCCTTTGCCCCAAACAGAGAATTGGAGCTTTTTTCAAACTTTTAATGATACTGAAAATCAAAATAATCCCTGGATATTGCTAGCAAACCTCCACGATTGTATTCAGGAGAGCCCTGTAGTAGAAAGAGTGTCCTTTTTACGGGATGAAATGGCTAATCTGGTCTGGGGGGTAGAAACTTTAGTTAAAGACCCCATTTGGGGCGCTCGGGATGGGCACAAGAAAGCTGACGATATTAGTCGATTTTTGGAAGTAAGGCCCTCGGAAGTAAAACAAAATTCTCGAAGACTGGTCAATGCCTTCAACTACCAATTGGGGGTGAGGATGCCCGAAAATTGGATTCCTTTTGTACCGGTATCCGCAACAGATCTAAAAAATCTTTCGCCTTTCGCCCGCACCTTGCTGAACGAAAGAAAAGTATTGCTGCAACGTGCAAGTTTGCCTCGATTTTGGGACGATGCCCTGCCACAGCGGATTCGGCCTGTGTCATCTCTTTTGGGCGGCAATCAGGAAGATAACCCCAGCAAAATCCCTCCCTTGATTTTGTTTGAGGAAGAAATCAATCGAATTGGTATGGAACTCAACTTAAAATGGAGACGCATACGTGGATTTGATGGCCAAGTTCATGTCTGGCAAACCCGTGTCCGCAAACCTGGGCGTGGAGAAGTTTACACTAATTTTGGTTTTGATCAGATAAAATAAACCTGCTCACTGAGCGAAATTGGAGCAATATTCGCTCTCGCTAAAAAACGGAACTCCTTGTCTAGTGAGTCCGTATGCAGGGACCCTATTTTAAAGGGAAGTGGTGGTGGTATTACGGTACGGCGGATTCCTTTGTGGGGGTGGCGGTGTCCGCGTAAATCTTATCTTTTTTTGTAGTGAATACTGATCTTGGGATTGATCTTAAGTAGCTGATCCAAAAAATCTTGTTTTTCCCGTGGGGAAATGATCACGCTGTTGTGTGACCCGTAACGGACTTCCAGGCGATCCAGCGAGATAGCCGGGGAACTGATCAAATTATTGGTTTCGGAAACCTTGGTGATGGTTTGGATATCGATGGTCGAATGGTACAAAAAGCCGGATTTGACCGTCAATTGATGGCCTTCAATGGTGTAATGGGTGTTTAAAAACAGGTGCAAGATAAAAGCCAAAAACACCAAAATGATCAACAACCCAAGCCAGGATTTGGAGGTGACCATGAGGGCACTCGTGCTCAGGAGAATGAAGAGGATCGGGAGCAGGAGTTCGAGGCCAATTTTGGAGGGGTAGGTTTTGGTGATCACTTCTTGCATTTCTTTTCGAATTCGGATGGGCTCTTCTTTTCGTATGCCGTTTTGAGGTATACAAGAGTTAAAAAAGTCCAAGATTTCTTGTTGATCCCGTGGTGGAAGATTTCTGGTCGTTGCATAAACATCATACCCGTATGTATTTTTTATCTTCAGATCACTTCCTTGGTCAATGAGTTTTTTTATCCTTAGCTTTTGAGTCTCAATTTTTTCCTCCAACTCTACTTCTCGCCCCCAATTGTACTGTTTGCTTTGGTTTCGGTGGTTATAAAACTGAGCTAAAGTTTCTGCATTTAAGAATAAAATGGTGTTTCCACTTTTATCTTGTTGATTGATATCGCCTCCATACTGTAAAATTAAATCCATTGCTGCTGGATTAGAGCTATATCCAGCACATTGATGTAGAGCATACCTGATTTGAGCCCCTTTCGACAATAAGAATTCAATCAATTCAAGGTTGTTGAACCAACATGCTGCTTCAAGCCAAGTTTTATCTTGGCTTTCCCATCTGCCATCAATATTAATTTCTCCTTTTTCAACCAGGTCTTTAAATTTTTGATTAAATCCTTGTGCGATCAGATCATATTCAAAGGTTTCATTCGCTAATTTTTGGCTAGGCTTGAGTTTATTGTACTTTGGATGGGCCTCATACTTCCGAGGTACGGCAGGCTCTTTGCTTTCTTGTGCTAATGCTTCGTAGGTTCCATTGTCTTTAATTGCATCCCAGTACGAATTCCCTTCAATGCCTCCAAAAGTTAATATTCTATCTTGATGCATCAAGAAGTTCAAACCATGTTCTTCATCCCAACTACCTCCCCCACTCACGTCGTAGTAGGCTAGTCCGTTTTTAGATGGAATCAAGATGTGGATCGAGTTTATACCAAATAATCCCTTAATACTTTCTTTAGATAAATTTTGAAAGGATGGATCATCCGAAAGGCCATAATTTTGGATAATTTCAGGAAGTTCATTTAACATCCGAGAGAGAATTCTCTCCACAATTAGTGCTTGATTTTCAAAAACATATTCAATTGCACTTAACTGTTCAGGGTATGGATCAGGGCTTTCGGATAAATCATCCTCAATCTCTAATGTAATTTTTCCACTGTTTTTGATAAGATGATCTTTAGATTTATGAGCGCCCTTTCCACTTTGAAGATCTCCAAATGAGGGGATCTCTATTTCGTATGTCCAGTCTCCATTGAATAAAAAGGTACTCATTTTACTTTTTGAGGTTTTGAAATAGACTACATTGAATATGCTCCTCACGTTGACGTAAGCCAAAACCCCGAAGGGGTGATAGGATTATAGAAAAATAACCGGGTTTATACCATTTGGAAAAACCCCGAAGGGGTGACATTATTTAATCGCACCATAAGCTAATTTTGATAATGTCACCCCTTCGGGGTTTTAACCATCTATTTAACTATTCTGCTATAATCATGTCACCCCTTCGGGGTTGAGATCGAGGCCCGTTTTAGAACCAATCGGCCCTGCCTAGCGGTACCTCTGACCTAGTTTTGATACGATAAAACTGCTCAGGCTACACCAACCCAATCCGCGTTCCACTCGGAATTTTCGCCTTTTTCTTCAGCACGACAATTCCATCCCGGATCACGTAGGTAGCCGTTTCCATATCTTCCAGCGAGTGGTGGCCTTTGATCACCACATTGTTGCCAATGCTGCAGTTTTTGTCGATGATGGCATTTTCGATGTAACAATCCTTGCCGATGCCCATTGGGATGTCAGCAGATTCGATCTGCTCCAGCGACTCGTAATAGTCCGCCCCCATCAGGATGGCGTTGTTGATTTCGGTGCCGTCGCCAATCCGGGAACGAATCCCCACGATGGCCTTATCGATCTTTTTGGCGTGGATGATGCAGCCTTCTGCCACCAGGGTACGGTTGAAAAAAGTACCGTAAATCTTGGAGGGTGCCAAAGGCCGGGGCCGGGTAAAGACCGTAGCACTTTTGTCAAACAAGTTGAAATCTGGAATAGGATCAGTCAAGGAGATATTGGCCTCAAAGAAGGAAGCAATCGTACCAATGTCCGTCCAGTAACTATCAAAAGCGTAGCTGGCTACTTTGAAATTGTTGTTGATGGCGTAAGGAATGATCTCTTTGCCAAAATCCGTTGCATCCGGTTTTTCGGCAAACAGGCGCTCCAACACGTCCCGCTTAAACACATAAATACCCATGGAAGCCAGGTACTCTTTGCCTTTAGAAGTGTATTTCTCTTCCAAGGGTGAACGCCAGGCTGGCAATACGTCCTTTTTGGGCTTTTCGGTAAAGTCCTGAATGTACTGGTCTTCATCCACTTTAAGGATCCCGAATTCTGAAGCCTCTTTGGCGACTACCGGGATGGTCGCAATGGTCAGGTCTGCCCCTTTTTCAATGTGGTAAAAAGCAAAGGCCTTGAAATCCATCTGGTACAACTGGTCGCCAGAAAGGATCAGGATGTAGTCAAAATCATGGTTGGTCAAGTGGTGCATCGATTGCCGCACCGCATCGGCTGTGCCTTGAAACCAGTTCGGCGAATTGGGGGTTTGCTCTGCCGCCAGGATATCTACAAAGCCATGCGTAAACATGTCAAAGGTGTAGGTATTCTTGATGTGTTGGTTGAGCGAAGCCGAGTTGAATTGAGTCACCACAAACATCCTGCGCACCCCGGAATTCAAACAGTTTGAAATCGGAATGTCGATGAGGCGGTACTTTCCAGCAATAGGCACCGCTGGTTTAGAGCGTTGCTCGGTGAGTGGATAAAGCCGCGAGCCAGCGCCACCGCCGAGAATAAGTGCGATCATTTTCACTTCCATACAAATTTAGGTTGGCGTATTTAGGTTTGTGATAAACCCGTGTGTTTTTTAGTGAATATTTGATTTATAAACTGCTGTACACCGTAATGTAGTTCTCCGCTGCACTTTCCCAGGAAAAATCTACACCCATAATGTGTTCTCTCACCTGAGATAAAGCGCTTGGATTGTGGTACAATTCGTGGGCCCGGTATACGGCCAAAGCGGCATCATTCAGGGTAAAGTGGTCGAAACGAATGCCCCGACCTGGCAAGTCAGGTTCACCGATATCAATTACCGTATCCTTTAATCCGCCCACCGAACGCACAATCGGCACGGTACCATAACGCATGGAGTACATTTGGTTCAAACCACAGGGCTCCACCCGCGAAGGCATCAACAAAAAGTCGGAACCAGCGTACAATTGATGGGCCACTCCTTCATTATAGGCCAAAACCACCGCACAACGGCGTGGGAAACGCCATTGCAAGTCGGCCAATGCCTCGTGCAAATGGGGCTCTCCGGTACCCAGAATCAGGAAAGAAACACCCAAGCCTTCGGATAAGACCCTGGCAATCAAATCGGGAATCAAATCTGCACCCTTTTCGCGTACCAATCGACCAATAAAGGTAATGACCGGCAAATCCAGATCCGCGTTGAAATGTTGTTGCAAGGCCAGTTTATTGGCTGACTTATAGCTGTCAATATTCCCTTCAAAATGGTGCGGCAAATAAGGATCAGTGGCTGGGTCCCACACATCGGCGTCGATGCCATTGAGA
>JAAFHQ010000016.1 GCA_013298445.1 Chitinophagales bacterium
GAATAGGCAACAACAAACGAGTACAATCCAAAGAGCGCAAACCTTCACCCAAAAACTCCATCCGACGTTCCAACAAAAGGGCGCTGATAAAAGCGTTGGTGTCGGCAAAATCAGCCGCAGTAAAGGTTTTGCTGGCATCCGAACGGGTGCGAATCGCATTCAACAAGGCGATAGCACGATCGTTGACACCACTGGTGCGCGCAATGGCCTCAGCAGCGTTCAACAATACTTCTGCATAACGGATTACTGGAGCGTAATCCAGGTGTTGTGGCCCCAGGGGGAATTTGGTCAGATAGGTTTTGGTCCCTACAACAGTAACCATTTTTTTCCGCGCGTCACCAGCATTGAAAGCAGCATTGTTGATGATGCCAGCTGCAGTTAGGTTCAAAGAGAAATCACCAATACCTTTTGGCCCTGGGTTGTAGTAACTCCCCAAACCATTCTGGGTGCCTGGCAAGTCATTCTCCGTGAAAGGCATCGAGAAAATGCTCTCCGTGGTAGTATGTGGCGCAGCAAAGGTTTTGGCAATATCTGCTTGCAACTCATGCGCTACACCGCTAGCCGCTTTGAAAGGAGCCGCAGTGGGTACCAGTTTGTTGGCTTCGGTAATGACATCGTTGTACCGCTGCATGGAAAGGTAAACCCGCGTTTTGAGTGCAATCGCCGTGTTTCTGTGGGCACGGGTAGTGTTCAACAAAGCACTGGAATAGTTGGCGGGCAGGTTCGTCTCTGCAAAATTAAGGTCAGTCAGAATCTGAGCATAAGTTTCAGCCACAGTAGCACGGGCCAGATCATTGCCACCATCCGATTTTTCACCTTTCAAACGGAGTGGAACACCCAATTTGGCTCCGCTTCCGTCTGCAAATGGGCGACTGTACAAGGTCAGCAAGCTGTAGTAGCACAAACCACGAATGAAACGTGCTTCGGCAATGTAGTTATTGGCCAAAGCATCATTGCCAACAATGGCCTTATTTGCCTCAACTCCTTCAATGAAAAGATTGCAGTTGTTGATGGTAAAATAAATCTGGTTCCAAAGGTTGTTTACCTCGTTGGTACTGGCGACCAGGGTGTGGTTCCAGGTCTGTAAACCCGTTACCCCGTTAGTCGTTTCGTTCAAAAACTCCTCGCCGCGGATATCGTGGTATACCTGGAAGCGACCTCCATAAAAGTTACCGTTCTGGAGGTTGTTGTACAATCCATTGACTTGGTTCAGAATACGGGCTGGCGTAGCAAACGCAGATGCGTCACTAATGGTCGTAATCGGAACTGGATTGAGAAACTCTTCTGAATTACAGCCCGAAAACATAAAGGTTCCGCCGATGAAAGCCAGCGCAATCCCTGCTTTTTGAAAAAATTGTATAGCGTTGTTCATGATTCTCCTTTAATTTTGAAATCTCCAAATTAGAAACCAACATTCAGACCTACAGAAATCGTACGAGCCATTGGCACCGAGTTGCGGTCTACCCCAGGAGCGCCGTTGCTGTTACCATTGGTAGATACCTCAGGGTCGGTACCCGTGTATTGGGTAAACAAGAAGGCGTTGTTCACTGTACCATATACCCGGATGTTGCTCACATTGATCTTGCTGCTCAGGTTTTTAGGGAGCGTGTAGCCAAGGGTAATGTTGCGGATCCGTACAAAGTCACCTTTTTCCACATTCTCGGAAATCGGGAAAGATGAGCCATTGGAAACGTTGTCGGTCAATACTGGCCGAGGAATATTGGTAATGTCGCCTTCTTTTTGCCAACGGGTCAATACTTCTACGCTGTTGTTCCAGAAACGTTGATCGCGCAGACCAGCCTTGGTACCATTGTAAACATAATTGCCACCGGAATACTGCACTTGAACGTTCAAGTCAATACCGTGGAACTTAAAGGTGTTGTCCCATGCCCCAAAATAAGTAGGCAGTACCGGACCAAATAATTTACCGTCAGCTGCTACGGTTACAGCGGGAGCAGTTGCTCCGGTGCCTTGAACAGTCCAACGGGATTGACCACTTGGTACCACGTGGCTGTAGAGGATTCTTTCACCCTTGGCATTGATGAATACTCGACGACCAGTAGAAGGATCTACACCGTCGGTAGGAACTACATATAAACTACCAATGGACTGGCCTACCCGGATAATGTTGGCAGTTTCCAGACCAGCAGTAGCAGTGAAAATATCAGTGTTACCAGCAGCGAGTGCCGTTACTTCATTCTGCATGAAAGCAATGTTGAAGTTGGAAGTCCAGCTGAATTTCGCTTTTTTCAGAATAGTACCTGTCAGGCCAAATTCCCAACCGGTGTTCTGCATCGAGCCAATGTTGGTTTGAATCGAGTTTCCAGGGATACCTTTGGAAGGTGACTGTGGTGAGTTCAAGATCAGCCCATCGATGTCATTCTGGAAATAAGTGATTTCACCGGTCAGGCGGTCTTCCAGTAAACCGAAGTTGATACCAATGTCAGTCTTGCGGCTGGTTTCCCAGGAAAGGTTGGTGTTACCGGCCTGGTTGAAGCCTGTGGTAGCATTTGTTCCATATAATCCAGAACCATAAGTAGACAAGGAAGCAAAGTCACCAATACCGTTGTTGTTACCCACTTCACCGTAGCTACCACGTATGCGGAAGAAATTGAAGGTATTGCCCAGTGAGTTTTTCCAGAAATCCATTTCAGAAAGAGTAATACCAGCCGAAGCGCCCCAGAAAATACCGGCTTTTTTGCCAGGGGCAAAAGCAGAGTATTCATCCTGACGCAAGTTACCCGTGATCAGGAAAATCTTTTTGAAATCGTAGTTCAAACGGCCAAAGTAAGACAAAAGGTAGTTTTCACCCTGACCATTACCCGCAGGTACGATGGTGGTGAAGTTTCCTTGGTAAGTGGTAAAGAATGGGTCACCAATCACTGTACGTTGTGCACCCCAGCTTGATGAGGTGGTACGCTGTTGTTCGTTACCCACCAGCAAAGAGAAGTTGTGCTTCTCGGCCAGAGAGAAATCGTAAGTCAGCAAATGCTGCCAGTTCCACCGCTCAAGGTTGTTGATGGTGTTTGTCGCAGCACCATTTGTACCAAAGCCATCACCATGAACAGGAGATTGGAAAGAAATATTTTCCAAACTAAGTTGGTCAACTCCATATTGAGTGCGGTACGTCAAACCCTTGAAAAGATTAACATCAACAAAAACAGCAGCTTGAAGTTGTTTCGCTTCGGAAGTAAAGCTGTTCAAGTCGATGATTGGAACCGGATTGACGAAACCTACCTGCTGCAAGTTGCGGTAACGGCCAGGCTGGTTGTTGGAAGCGATGTTGTAAGAACCATCGGCATTGTAAGCAGGAATATTAGGTGCAGTAACCAATGGAATACGGCCAAGGCCAGAAGTGCCGAAAGCCTGGCCAGGCAGAGAACCAGTACTTGGAGCAGCATTAAAGTTAGTCGTATAACCCATGTTTGTGCCAACTTTTACTTTTTTGCCCAATTTGTGATCGAGGCTCAAACGGCCAGAAAGGCGTTCAAAAGTATTGCTGACAATCATCCCTTCTTGGTTTGAATAACCCAGAGATAGGAAATAGGTAGTTCCTGCATTGCCCCCAGAAAAGCTCAAACCGTGGTTGTGAGACAATCCCGTTTGCAGTACGTAGTCATACCAGTCCGTATCTACGGTTTTACCGTCAATGGTTTCCAGGAAGAACTGATCAGGAAGATTGGCATTGCGCGCTGCTTCGTTTTTGTAAGCCACATATTGTTCGGCGTTCAAAAGGTCGAAACGTCTTGCTGCACTGGTCCAACCAGCCCAACCGTCGTAGCTGATTTTGGTTTTGCCTTCCTTACCCCGCTTGGTGGTAATCAGCACAACGCCAGCACTTGCCCGAGAACCGTAAATGGCAGCAGCAGCAGCATCTTTGAGGATTTCGATGCTCTCAATGTCATTCGGGTTGATGTTAGACAGGACGTTGTTGGCGGCATTGTTACCACCATCACCGGTAAAGGTAGGGACACCATCCAACACGATCAGCGGGAAAGAACTCAGGTTGATTGAGTTGATCCCCCGGATACGGAATACAGGTGGGTTGTTGAGTACACCGTTAGGCAAACTAACGTTGACCCCAGCTGCACGACCTTGCAGTGCCTGGTCAAAACTTTGTACTGGCGTGGAAGCTAAGTCAGCTCCCTTGATCGAAGAGATTGTGCCAGTAATGTCCCGCCTTTGTTGGGTACCATAACCAACCACAACTACTTCATTGATGTTGACACCAGCTTCAAGTTCTACATCAACAACATTGGAAGTGCCAAGCTCAACTTCACGGGAAGCATAACCCGTATAACTGATGACCAGTGTTGTGGCGTTGGCGGGTGCGGAAACTGAGTAGGTTCCATCGACATCGGTCACGGTACCAGCAGAGGTACCTTTGACGAAGACGGAGGCGCCGATGAGCGCCTCTTTGCTGCTTTGGTCAACCACCTTTCCGGTGATGGTGCGCTGAGCCAGCATTGTAGCCAGACTGCCCAGCAGCAGCATGAGCACTAGTGAGAGTTTTTTCATACAAAACAAATTTTGGACAAATGAAAGCAATACTATTAAATATAATACATTTTTTTCAACAGATATTTTGTCGGCAAAAAGCAAAAATGTGGTATTCACACTACAATACCCTTATCTTTGTACACTTGAACCTTATGCGTTTAAGGGTTGTTCTTTGGTCAAATTTGAATTGATCTCGATTTCCACAAAATGGAGGGGAAATGGCGAAAGTTGATGAGGAATTGTTATTCATGGATATAAAGGAAAAAAGCTTGGTTCGACAAGCAGAAGCACTGATTCCAACCCCATGGGGGAATTTTCGGATGGCAGCGTATGCCGAAAACTCCGAAGATTGGATGCCCCATTTGGCGCTAATTAGTGAAAACTGCCATCTCAACGAGCCAGTGCTCACTCGAGTGCACTCGGAATGCCTCACCGGAGATTTGTTTGGTTCCAAACGTTGTGATTGTGGCGAACAATTGGCTTTTGCTCTATATAAAATTGCCAAAGAGGGAGGGGTTTTGCTTTACCTGCGCCAGGAAGGCCGGGGTATTGGACTCATCAACAAGCTCAAGGCCTACAACCTACAAGACATGGGTTTCAATACCATTGATGCCAACATTCATCTAGGCTTTGAGGCAGATGCCCGCGATTATGGCATTGCCATTGAAATGTTGGAGGATTTGGGGGTAAGTGAAATCAATTTACTGACCAATAATCCAGACAAAATTGAGGCCTTTGAACACAGCACCGTCAACGTTATCAATCGGATTCCCATCATTATCGAACCAAATGCCGACAACCAAGAATACCTGCGGGTAAAGCAGGAATTTATGGGGCATCTGTTGGGGTAAGGGTAACCCTGCGTGGTTACCCAATTATAGGGCGACCACATAGGATCGCCCCAACAACCAGGGCGACCACGTAAGGTCGCCCCAACGAAAATCCACCATGCGCGCCATCCAGTTCCACCAATTCGGCTCAGCCGAAGAACTCTATCTGGGAGACTTTTTTACTCCCGAACCAACTGCACATCAAGTTCGTATCAAAGTCAAAGCCACGGCGTTGAACCGTGCAGACCTTTTGCAGCGAGAAGGAAAATACCCACCGCCGCCGGGCGAAAGCTCGATCATGGGCCTTGAAATAGCTGGAGAGGTAGAAAAACTGGGAGAAAAAGCGACCAAATGGAAAATTGGTGACCGGGTATGTGGACTTCTAGCTGGAGGAGGCTACGCTGAATACGCGGTTATCCACGAAGATGTGGCCATGCCTATCCCTGAAAACCTGGATTTTTTGACGGCTGCGGCTATCCCTGAAGCGTTTTTAACCGCCTTTCAAGCCTTAGTTTGGATTGCCCAACTCAAAGCAGGTGAAACCTTATTGATTCACGCCGGGGCGAGCGGCGTGGGCACTGCCGCGCTACAATTGGCTCGTTTGATTGGGGCCAGAGCCTATGTAACGGCATCAGCTGAGAAACACGCGCTTTGTCTGGCTTTGGGTGCCGAGCAATGTATTGATTACAAAACCCAGGACTTTGCGGATTGTATCCTGGATTGGACCCAGGGTAGGGGAGTTGATGTGGTTTTGGATTTTCTGGGTGCCTCTTACCTGGAACGCAACCTCAAATCGTTGGCTATGGATGGTCGAATGGTGATGTTGGCCATCATGGGCGGAGCACAAGCGGCAGGCATTAATTTGGGAACGGTGCTGATGAAACGCCTGAGCATTCAAGGCTCAACGCTGCGTGCACGAACCTTGACCTATAAAACGGAACTGACTCAAGCTTTTATGGATTTGACCTGGGATCATTTTGCGAACGGCAGCTTGTTCCCTGTTGTGGATAAAATTTTCCCATGGGAGGAGGTGGCTCAGGCCCATTTGTACATGGAAGAAAATCGGAACCAGGGGAAAATTGTGTTGAGTGTGGGATAATTGAGTGGCATTATTTTTTGCATTATTTTGGGAAAACAGGCAAGCTCAATTTCCATTTGTGCTGACTCTGGCACAACTCTTGGAAATAGTCCCAATCCAGAAAATGCTTATCTGCACACATCTGCGCCAGTTGCCGATAGGAGGTGAACATCTGGATCTGGTGAATGGATTCCTGAGCCACAAATTTTTTCAATCGCTGCAGCGGTCGGCTTTTTTGCACATCCCGAATGTAGATGGCCGCCACTCTTCCTGGATAACGTTGGTCAATTTCATGGTAGATGTAGGGGTCTTTTTCCGCATTGTCACCAATCAAAATGAAACGTTTTTCCGGATAGGTATCAAAAATTCGGATGATGCTTTCCATTTTGTGGTTCATATCCTTGCGGCTGTGCACCTTGTACGGGAAGCCAATATCCCGCAGCAAAACAGGCGCCTTGGGCATAGAATGCACCTTGAGATAACCTGCTACGAGGTCGTAGATGTTGCGCGGGCTATTCGAAACATAAAAAAGAGGCAAAAACCCCTGGTCATCTTGCCCTCGGCGCAAGGCCCGAAAAAAAGCAGCTACTTCATCAAACAATTTACGCCGATGAATACTTTTGAACAAGGTATTGTAAAAAGCGCGCCATTTGAACAGGCTGGCCACCCCGGTTTCAATTACGGTATCGTCCAAATCCGAAATGATCCCAAGGGTGCTTTCCTCAGGGGGAAACATCACCGTGGTGCTGGTTTCGAGATTCAATTCCTCCGTCCAGGGTGTTTTGAGTAAAGTAATATGAACACTTTGCCAGGGGTCATCGCTGCTCAGCTCCAGAGGTGGATCAAGCGGAGTGCTCAGGGTAAAATAACCTTCACGGTCAGTGATTATTTCAAACTGATGGTCTTCAATGCACACCCTGAGTACAGCATTGGGAATTTCATCGCTTTCAAAGCGGCGGTAGGAATTGATCAGGTTTTGTAAAACGGTATTGATAGGGCTATTGCGGAGGCGCTTTTTGACCAAGACCCGGCCTTGCAAAAAAAGAAAATCTCGCCTGCCAAAACCACGATAAGTTGCGATTTTTACGGGTAAATCTTTGCCCACTCCACTGACTTTGACCAAGGCAAACCTCAGGTCATCAATAAAATGATCCAAACGACGCAGTAAATTGATTACAATGGTTTTCAGCGAAGGCATCTAAAATGCAGTTTTCTTCGTTCAAAATTCGCAGAAACTTCCGATTTTTTCGCAGTAAAAACGAATAAACATGAGAAAATACTACTTCTTACTTTTTTGGGGCCTGGCTTTTTTAAAGCCGATGCAAGCTCAAGACACGGAGAAACCAATGCTTGAGGCTACCTTGGCCGAAGTTTCCAGTATAGATGCCATCATCAAAACCCTTTATGACGTCATCTCCGGCCCAGCCGGCCAACGCCGCAATTGGAACAAGTTTCGTTCGCTTTTTCGCCCCGAAGCCCGTCTGAATGCGGTAGGTAAAGACCTCAATGGCAAAGCCAAATTAACGACCATGACCCAGGAGGACTACATCCGCAATGTAGGGCCAATGTTCGATGAAAAGGGCTTTTTTGAAAAAGAAATTGGCCGCTCGCAGGAAAAGTATGGCAACATGGTGCACGTGTTTAGCGCTTATGAAACCAGATTCACGGCGGCAAATGGAAAAGTGGAAGCGCGGGGCCTCAACAGTATTCAGTTGGTGCAAAAAGATGGGCGTTTTTGGATTTTGAACATCATGTGGAATCCTGAATCGCCAGATAACCCGATTCCGGAGAAATATGTGAAAAAATGACCCCGTACGTGCAAACCTCTGTGGTTGCCCATTTCGGGCGCGTCTTGGCGCCCACACAAAGGGCAACCACACAGGGTGCCCCTCCTACATACGCAACACAAACCCATTCACCAAAAACTGGCGCTTGATTTGGCTGGCGTAAATCGTTGCCGCCTCCCGATTATCGAAACGGCCAGCAAAAATTTTATAAATCCGGCCTCCACTGACATTGGCAGCAGGAGATTGAGAAAGATAAATTTCACTCAAACCCAGCTTTTGCAATGACTGCGCCTGACGAGTAGCATTGTCCAATTGGGTATAAGAACCTACCTGAACGGAAAAACCACTTCCTGCTTGCAATGTAGGGAAGCCCTCTATACTGCCGGTACTTGCATTCGCTGGATTGTTGTTCCAATTGAAATTGGGATTATTCGAATTGGAGCTGCTGGTGTTATTTGAATAGGAATTGGGGATATTGGAATTGGGGATATTGGAATTGTTATTGTAAGTAGAGTTATAACCGCTGCCCGAACCATTGTACCCATAATCCGAAGGAACCTGGTTAGAAGCTTCATTTGCAGCGTTGTACGTGCCACCCCGATTTTGGAAACGACGGTCGTAGGATGGTGGTACCGGGCCATATTGGGCTGGTTGGGTATTGTTCTGGGTGTTGCCGTATTGCTGTTGAGTATTGTTGTACGCATTAGGAGCATTAGTTCCTTTGGGGGCGAAATACTCTTGTGGCGCATCTTGTGGAGCCCCGTTATAAATGCGTTCAAACGCAAAGGAATTGGAACTTTGATTGTTGACTGTGTTATAGTTCGCGGCGGTGGCGTTGTTGTCTGCATAACCAAACTGCTCCACTTTAACTTGAGCATGTCCTACCAGACTTAGATCAATAAAGGACGCCGCAGCCATTGAAATGGAAATGATGGCACCATCACTGGAAAAAGGGCCCCGGTCATTGACGCGTACAATAACTGCTTTGTTATTGTCCAGGCGGGTAACCTTTAATAAAGTGCCTTTAGGGTAAGTGCGATGTGAAGCGGTGTATTGGGTTCGATCATAAATCTCCCCATAGGCTGTTGGATTGCCTTGTAATGCGTCCGAATAGTAATTGGACAGGCCTACATCAGCTTGTTGGGCGAAGATTGCAATTGAGTTTAAGAATAGGGCGGCAAGCATGCCGCTTACTTTACGCAGATTGTTCATTGGCAAAATAAATTTTTCAAAATAACGATAGGTATAACGAAAAGTTACAGAGAAAAATTATTTATGCTTCAAAAAGAGCATTGACAAAGGTTTGTTTATCGAAAGGCTGTAATTGGTCGATACCTTCGCCTACACCGATGTACTTGATGGGAATTTTAAATTGGTTGGAGATTCCGATGGCTACTCCTCCTTTGGCGGTGCCATCCAGTTTGGTCAATGCCAATGCGCTCACATCGGTAGCTTCGGTAAAATGTTTGGCTTGTTCGATCGCATTTTGACCCGTAGTGGCATCCAAAACCAGTAAAACTTCATGGGGTGCCGTTTCAATTCTTTTGCTGATCGAACGTTTGATTTTACTCAACTCCTGCATCAAACCCGTTTTGGTGTGCAAACGGCCCGCTGTATCGATAATGGCAACGTCGCAATTGTTTTGCACCGCATAATTGACCGTTTCGTAAGCTACTGCCGCCGGGTCAGCATTCATACCCTTGCTGTAAAAATCACAACCAACCCGCTCGGACCAAATTTTGAGTTGGTCTACTGCAGCTGCCCGGAAGGTATCCCCGGCACCTAACACTACTTTTTTGCCCTGTTTTTTGAATTGATGGGCCAATTTTCCAATGGTGGTGGTTTTTCCTACCCCATTCACACCTACGACCAGGAGGATAAAGGGAGTTACGCCTGTGGGCAACTCATAACCGCTCAGTTGTTGGGTATTGTTTTCGGCCAATAGTTGCACAATTTCATCCCGCAGAATAAAATTGAGCTCACTTGCGCCCAAGTATTTGTCTTTAGCAACCCGCGTTTCAATCCGCTTGATGATTTGGTTGGAGGTATTGCGGCCTACATCCGCTGAAATGAGTAGGGATTCCAATTCGTCCAACACCTCTTCGTCCACGGTTGAGCGACCAGCCACCATTTTAGATAGACTGCCGAAAAAACTGCTTTTGGTTTTTTCAAGCCCTTTATCCAGATCTTCCTTTTCTTTTTTTCCAAAAAGATTGCTAAAAAAACTCATGGTAGTGAAAAGTTAAGTGCGAAAAGCGAGTATCAAAGAAGTGAAAAGTGAAAAGCGAAAAGCGAAAAGCGAAAAGCAACTGTACTTTCCACTTTTCGCTTTTAGTTTTTCGCTCTTCGCTAAAAAGGCTTCTCCTGTGCAATCACAAGAAAAGCCTCTTTACGGACGATGCATCAGACCATGCATATATTTACTTCAGGGAAGCAATAAAAGCGTCTTTTTTGTCCTTGTGCACCATTTGCTTTTTGTAGCTGTACTTGCCCGTCTTTGGGTCTTTTACGCTTACTACGATTTGTACGAAGTCGCGACCAGAACCAACGTTAGCTGCACGCTTAGCAACTTTTGCGTTTTTGGATACCTTTGCCATTGCAGTAAATTATTTATGGGATCAAATTAAAACTTATTGTCACAACAATCAAGTCCAATTTGATCTCAATCAGCAATTATTTAATTTCGCGGTGCACCGTTACTTTTTTCAATACAGGGTTGAATTTCTTCAGCTCCATACGATCCGGTGAGTTTTTGCGATTCTTCTGGGTAACATAACGAGAAGTACCGGGCAAACCCGACTTCTTATGCTCAGTGCACTCAAGGATGATCTGAATGCGGTTACCTTTGCTCTTCTTTGCCATGACGACTAAAAATTACTTGTTTAACAACCTTGTTCTAAACTTACTCCGGTATTAACCCCCTCTGCCTCCAAACGCTTCAGGTATTCGTAAATCCCCAATTTACTGATGGTGCGCATGGCAGAAGTACATACCTTTAAAGTAACCCACTGATCTGTTTCAGGGATGAAAAAGCGTTTCTTTTGCAAGTTAGGCAAAAAGCGACGCTTGGTCTTGCGATTGGAGTGTGAAACGTTGTTACCCACAATCGGACGCTTACCCGTAAGTTGACAAACCTTAGACATAATGTATAAATTTAAAAAGTTCAAGGTGTCAAAGGTTTTAACCAATTTGAACTTTAGACCTTGAACTTTTCGATCCAGAGAATTTTTACCCCCTAATTTAGTGGATAATTCATCAGAGTGACGCTGTAAGGAGTCGAACCTTAAACCTCCTGATCCGTAGTCAGGTGCTCTATCCAATTGAGCTACAGCGCCAGTGCGTATGCGTGTTTTGCAATTGCGGATGCAAAGATAAGTCGCCTATTGGAAGTGTGCAAGCCTTTTTTGTTTTTTTTAAACGAATATTTGCTGTCTTTTTAAATTCTATTGGAAACCATGGACTTATTTCGGTCGGAAAAGAAAGAATCAACTGGGGCTGCTACCCTGAATCTATTATTTTTGCATAAAATAAATATTCTGTTTCCCAAAATAAAATAATCTCTTATCTTTGACCCTGAACCATTAATCTATCAAAGCCAATAGCCGTTTTTTGTCCCCTCACGCTGTTTGGCTACTCGCCGGTAATTACATTTCTCGTTTTTTGAGAGATACCTTTCCACTCCTTTTTCCCACGGCTTAAGCCATGGGTTAACTTTATTTGTGGCCCCCACGGCTTTAGCCATGGGGCGCGTTCAACTACGGTTACTAGAATACCTCGATGTTCAGTCGTCGTCAGTGTACATGTAACAAGTGTACATTCGGCACGTCTACATATTTTATTTGTTTTTGAATTTCATGAATATACAAGACAAATTTGTTTCCCATGAAGATGACCTCTACGCTCTTTAATTCTTTAGGACGGATGCTCCCGGCGGTAATATTACTAGGTGTGCTGCTGTTTCCACATTGGGCCAAGGCTCAGTGTGACCCTCGAACCTCCTGCATCAACCAGGTAAACGTCACGATGGATGCCAATTGCAAATTTACCGTAACTCCAGCTTTGGTGGGTTTTGGTGCTTGTATTGGAACCTATCGGGTAGCCATCAGTGACAGCAACCCCTCTAATGGCAACATCATTGATTGCCCGGGCTTATGGGATTATGGCGTTTTAAATAGCGCCAACGAGATTGTTTGCTGGGGCAAAATCCTGGCGGAAGACAAAAGTGGCCCCAAATTGGTAGGTGTAGATTTTACCAGTTCTACCCTTTGGTGTTCCGATGTCAACTATGTACTCAACAATCCTAAAACGGTTGGACCTACCAATACCAACCAATCGCTGAGTGGCTTGATTTCGGGCTCAGTAATTGACACCGACGTCAAAAATCTGGGCATTCCCAATTTTGAAGACAATTGCAAATCCTGTGGTTGTAACGTAACCCTGAAATTTTCAGACCGTCTGGAAACGGCCAACTGTACCGAAACCATTGTAAACGGGGTATATGCCCGTATCTATCGGGTATTTGTGGCTACGGATTGCCGGGGCATGACCCAGAGCGTAGAGCAGGTCATCACTTTCCGCCGCCCGGTTTTAAACGATTTCAAATTTGATTTTGCGGGAGATGCTGCCTATAAAGCAATCATCAGTTATGATGCTTGTGTAGCCAACAAGAGCCAGATTCGCCGCATCGATGTTACACCTTATATAACTAACTTTTTTGGCAAAAAGATTTACCTGGATTCACTGGGTTGTAATTACGGGTTAAACGTGAGCGACGTTGAGTTCCCCATCTGCAATGGTACTGGTCTGAAAATCGAACGTACCATCAAATTTTTCGATTGGTGTTTGAACCGGGAGATAGGCCAATACAAAATCCTGATCAAACTGGGCGACATTAGCGCACCCCGTCTGACCAAACTGTCGCGCATTCCTATCATCAGTACCGGGCCATCGGATTGTACGGCTGCGATTCCCACCACGGTCACTGGAATCCGGAATTTATTCGGGGCAACCATTAGTGACAATTGCACATTAGGCACCTTAAGCCTGCGTGTGCGCACCAAAGGGAAAATAGTCAGTGGCATCGTTGTGGATACTTCTACCTGGTATAATGTGAATTACCCAACAACCAATGGACTGATTACCGGCCTTACGGTAGGGCGTCACCGCTTGATCATCACTGCTAATGATGGCTGTTACAACACCATGCTTGACTCTATTGAATTCTTTGTACGCGACCTGATTGCACCAGTTGTAAAATGTGACGACGACTTGCGCATTTCTTTGTCCAATGGATTCCAAACTGGTTATGGTAAACTAACCGCAGAAGATGTTGACGAAGGGACCTGGGACAACTGTAGCAAATTGAGGTGGCTCCGGGTACGTCGGGTTATTCCAACTGCCTGTGTAACTAGCTTCCTGAAGGACTATGACACCAATAACAATGGCAAACTCGATCCATTACCTGCCAGTGGGGATTGGACGGTAGCTGATGGTTTTGACCTCAATGGTGATGGAGATTTGGCCGATTTTGGGGAAACCTTTATCCTGAAAGAGGGCAAATTGATGTCTCCTCTGGGCGAGTTTGTGGAATTTTACTGCTGCGATCTGGGTTCCAGGGTGACCATTGAATTGTGGGCAGAAGACCTGGCCGGAAACCGCAACTACTGCTGGATGGATCTGGTCGTAGAAGACAAAACCGTTCCTACTTGTTACGCTCCCTGGGATGTTACCATTTCTTGCACCGATAAATGCCTGGGTAGTTTGAAGGATCGCGTTGCTTCGGCTGCTTGTTACGGCGATATCACCATCCAGGGGGGCAATGAATGCACCAACCTGAACATTGAGTACACCGCAATCGAAAATATAAAATGTGGCAAAGGCTACATCATCCGCCGCTGGACAATCAATAAGGGCACCTCTGCTACCACTTGTGAACAACGCATTACGGTACTGCCCATCAATGAATACGACATTTGTTTCCCAAAAGATGCAACGGCTGACTGTAAAAGCCTAAAAGCGGATTCAGCCTTCACTGCCGAATTGGGTTGTGATGTACTGGCCGTGAATGTGAGTGACAAACGTTTCGACGCCAGCGATGGTGAATGTTACAAAATTTTCCGGACCTACACCGTTATCAACTGGTGCGCTTACGATGACCGTTGTGGTGATCCAATGGCGACTGGAAAAGTATACGTAGTTGACCGTGGTACCTTTGGTAATTATGGTAAAGATCCCATCTATGTGCTGGTGCGGGATAAAAACCGCGATGGAGACGAAGAATTCTGGCTATCCCAAAACCGTACGCCCGAAGAAACCGGAGATACTCGTTTTACGCCGCCAATTTGTGATGCTACCGATGATTACTACCACAGTTTTATGTACACCCAAATCATCAAGGTAGAAGACTCACAAAAGCCAGTGGTTACTGTCCCACAGTTGAGCATTTTCCCAACCCGGGCTACCGATTGTTTAGCGGATGTTACGATCACCTTCCGGGCTACTGACAACTGTAGCTCCACGGTTGAGCTAGAAATACCCCAGTTGATGGTTGCCCCCAATCGCACCTTGAATGGTCCATTTATCATGTACAATTCAACGCGTTGGGTAACCAAAGCCAATGCTGACGGAAGTTTTACTGTTACGGTAAAAAACCTCCCAGAAGGCAAACACGATCTGATCGTGTCTGTACGTGACGGTTGTGGCAACCTAAGCTCACCTACCCGGATTCCTTTTGAGGTAAAAGACCAAAAGGCTCCAGCTCCGATTTGTATCAAAGGTTTGTCCCTCTCCTTGATGAGTGACGGCCAGGGCGGTGGCACCATGGCAGTATGGGCAACCGACTTTGTAGCCAGTGCGATCTTTGATTGCAATGGTCAAGGCGAAGCCAACGCTCAAGGACTAAAGCGCATCACCAAATACTCGATCAACCGCAAAGGCTCGCCAGCACTGGTAACGAATACTGGTTTGGTGTTGACTTGTGCAGATAAAGGAAAAGTGGTGGAGGTAGAACTCCACGCCTGGGACGAAGTGGGCAACCACGACTTCTGTTTGACTTACGTTGAAGTTCAGGACAACAACAAAGTTTGTCCCGGGGCAATCGTAGATAATTTCACCATTGCAGGCCATGTAGCTACGGCTCAAAACAGCATGGTAAAAGGCGTCGCTTTACAACTTTCAGGTGGTGCAACGATGCAGTACACCAGTGGGACCGATGGTGCGTATAGTTTTGCTGGTTTGGGTAAAGGGAAAACCTATACCTTGACTCCAGACATGAACAAGGATTTTGGCAACGGTATCTCTACCCTCGACTTGCTGTTAATCCAAAAACACCTCATCAATAGTGATCCGATTACGGATCCCTACCGTTTGATTGCAGCCGATGTAGACAACTCCGGACACGTTTCAGTTGGGGATCAAATTCGCTTGCGCAGATTTATCCTCAATATGATTCCCGACTTTGGAGGAACCAAAAGCTGGTGCTTCGTAGATCAGGCCTATCGTTTCCCAGAACCATTGAATCCTTGGAAGGAAGCCTTCCCGCAGATCATTTCGATGGTGAACCTGGACCACAATGTGCAGGCCGATTTTGTGGCGATTAAAGTAGGCGACCTGAATCAAAGCGCCAGTGTAAGCGGCTTGCAAAGTGCAGAATTGCGCAGCGGCCAAACTTTGAAATTGTCGATCGAAAACCAGGAACTTAAAGCTGGTAATGAGTATGAAGTTCCAGTAACCGCGGCGGATTTGAGCAAAATTGCCGGTTACCAATTTGCACTGAATTGGGACCCTCAAGAACTTGAATTGGTGGACCTCAAAAACGGCGTAGCTAAAATGGAAAACTTTGGCCTATTCAGCGATCGTGGTTTACTCACCACTTCCTGGGTAGATCAGGGTCAGTCCAAAGCCGGAGCATTGTTTACTCTGGTATTTAGAGCCAAGAGCAATGCTCAATTGAGCGAAGCCTTGAAACTCAACCCTAGAGCGATGAGTGCAGAGGCATACAGCCGGGAATTGGATGTGATGGATCTGGCCCTGGATTTTGGAGCAGCTACTACAGCACTCAACAATGAAATGCTGCTGGAGCAAAACCAACCCAACCCCTTCCGGAGTGAAACCCAAATTGGGTTCTGGTTGCCTCAAGCCGGAGAAGCTACGCTGAGCATCCATGACGTAACGGGTAGAATGGTCAAAACCATCCGTCAAAACTTCGATAAAGGTCAACATCAGGTTTTGATCAAACACAATGATTTGCCAAGCAATGGCGTGTACTATTACACCCTGACCCAAAATGGAGCTACGGCAACCCGGAAGATGGTGGTGACCAAATAAATTTGCACATAAAGCCTTTTTTATAGTTGAGTCAATTACATAGTGGAAAAGGGAGGGCCTTCTTGCAATTTGCGCAGGGAAGGCCCTCTGCTTTTAGACTACTATCATAGATAATATTTTTCACAGAATCTGATTGCCACTCTCCAAAACAATGTATCTTTCTACCACACTATCTATTTATGGATTACGGAGCCCTTTGCCTGATTCCACCGCTGGTGGTGGTTGTATTGGCAGTATTCATTCGACGCGCTTTTGAGCCTTTATTGATCGGCTGCTTGCTGGGCTTTGTGCTCATCAAACCCAGCGCATTTCCAGGTAATTTTATCGATGCCCTGCTGGCGACCCTACGTGATGAAACCATGGCCTGGATCATCCTGGTTTGTGGCCTTTATGGTTCTTTGATTCATTTAATCATTCAGTCTGGGGGGGTATACGCTTTTGGACAGTATGTACTGCGCTACGTCAAAACCCGGCGGAGCGCCCTGGTGGTTACCTGGTTTTTAGGTTTGTTCATTTTTGTGGACGATTACATGAGCGCTTTGGCTTCTGGTGTCACCATGCGCAAAATCACCGACAATTACCGCATCTCTCGGGAAATGCTGGCACTACAGGTCAATGCCATGGCAGCCCCCTTGTGCGTCATTGTACCGATGACTACCTGGAGCATTTATGTGAGCAAACTTTTGGAGGACAATAAAGTTGTAGCAGCAGGAGAGGGGTTTCAGGGCTTTTTAAACCTGATTCCCTACATGTTTTATGCCTGGATTGTTGTAATCATTGCCCTGCTGTTGGCCCTGGGGAAATTTCCATTGCTGGGGAAATTGAAAAAAGCCGAAAAAAGAGCCCAGGAAACCGGGGTATTGGTGCCGCCAAAATCAATGATGAGCAAAACGGATGAGAACCCCGTTCAAGGCAGAGGGGCCAAGGCACAATATTTTTTTCTTCCACTGCTTGTACTCATTGCTGCAACCTTGATTTTGGACAAAGATGCACTGAAGGGAGTTATGGTTGGCGTTGCTTTTACCTTTTTTTATTACTGGTGGAGTGGAGTGCTGACCTTTGATGCACTGACCGATGGAATTTTTGAGGGCTTTCAAAGTATGGTCTTCGCCCTGGCCATCCTGACCATGTCCTATGTGCTCAAAAGAGTAGGGGACGAGATGGGCCTGACCCCCTTTGTCATTGATGCGGTGAGTGGCGTATTGTCAAAAGGGATGTTGCCAGTGGTCATCTTTTTGGTGTTGTCCTTCATTTCGTACACCACCGCTTCCTCCTGGGGCGTTTATGCAGTAGCCATTCCAATTGTGGTACCTTTGGCCCAGGCGCTGGACGCCAATATCTGGGCTACTCTGGCGGCAGTGATTTCCGCTGGAGCTTTTGGCTCACACTCGAGTTTTTATTCGGATGTGACGGTTTTAACGGCTACCAGCACCGAGTGCAACAATATGGAACTATCTTTTGCTGCCTTGCCTTATAATTTGATTGCATTAGGCTTTTCGGCCTTATTGTTTTTTGCATTTGCTTAATTTTTGTACATGTATCGCAAAGAATTACCTGGTGGGTATATCATTCAACAAACCGAAGCCCGGCATGCCACCGCATTGGATGCCCTGCAACGCCTGGTTTTTCCCACCTTGGCCGAAGAAGAACGGATGGCCGAAAGGCATTACCTGCACCACCTGGAAGTTTTTCCGGAAGGGCAAATGGTTTTGATGGACGGAGAGGAGGTAATTGGTATGACCAGCTCCATCCGTTATCACCTTAGTCTGGAAGACCATACTTTTCTGGGGGTATCGGACAACCTTTGGTTCAATACCCATGAACCCCATGGAGATTGGCTCTACGGCATGGATATGGGCGTGCATCCACGTTATCGCGGACAGGGTTTCGCCCGACAATTGTACCGGGCCCGACAGGAGATTTGTCGCAGTTTGGGGCTCAAAGGCCAGGTGATCGTTGGTATGCCGATTGGTTACGTGGATTACGCCCGAGAAATGAGCCTGGATGAGTATTACGAACACCTGATCGAAGGTAGCATTTACGATCCTACCGTGAGTACACAAATGCGCATGGGCGCTGTACCCCAACGCCTGATCCACAATTACCTGGATGATCCCAATTGTGGCAATGCAGGTGTGATGATGATTTTATCCGCTGAAAAACAAGTCTGAAAATTTAGCAGCTAGATATGGAAACCAAAACCAAAAACAGCACCAAGCCCAGCATTCAATTGCTGACTCCCATACCTGGGCCCAAGAGCCAGGAAGTGCTAGCCCGGCGCGTGGCCGCCTTACCCGCCGGTGCGGCCCGTTCTACCGATGTAGTGGTCGAATCAGCCAGAGGAGCCGTAATTAAAGATGTAGACGGCAATACTTTGCTTGACTTCGCTGGCGGAATTGGCATGATCAACGTAGGCCATTCCCCGGCCAATGTGGTTAATGCCGTTAAAAGACAATTGGACAAATTTATCCATACTTGTCAGATTGTCACGACGATGGAGGCGCCTATCCAGTTGGCGGAATTGCTCAATCGCATCGCGCCTGGTGATTTCCCCAAAAAAACCTTGCTGTGCAACTCCGGCTCGGAGGCAGTTGAAAATGCGGTGAACATCGCTCGTTACTACACCCAACGCCCGGCGGTGATCGTGTTTGAAGGGGCTTATCATGGGCGTACCCACCTCACCTTGAGTTTGACCAGCAAATACAATCTTTTCAAAAAAGGTTTTGGCTCCATGGCCAGCGACATCTATCGCTTGCCCGCGCCCAATATGTATCGGGTACCGGAGGGCATGAGCGCCCAAAAATACCTGGATTATTGCATTGCTCGTATCGACGAAGCGCTGATTTCACAGGTGGACCCTGGTGCAGTTGCGGCCATTTTGATTGAGCCTGTTTTGGGTGAAGGAGGTTTTATACCCGTTCCAGCACCCTTTCTGCAAAAACTCCGCGAGGTGGCCGATCGCCACGGCATCGTCCTGATTTTTGATGAAATCCAATGTGGCATGGGGCGCACCGGCAAACTCTGGGCTTGTGAACACGCCGGAGTAGTTCCCGACCTGATCACTACCGCCAAAAGCATGGGGGCCGGAATGCCCATCGCTGCGCTCATTGGCAAAGCAGAAATCCTGGACGCGCCACACCCTGGTGGGGTAGGGGGCACCTACGGGGGGAGCCCGGTAGCCTGTGTCGCGGCCATCGAAGCGGTCAAAACCATCATCAGTACCGGCTTTCAACAAAAAACGGAAAGGGTAGGGGAGCAGATGCGCCGGACTCTGGAAGGCTGGAAAAAGAAATACTCCTGCATTGGAGATGTACGTGGCCTGGGGGCGATGCGCCTGGTGGAATTTGTGAAAGACCGCCAAACCAAAGAACCCGATCCCGAACTGACTCTGGAGATCATCAAAGACGCTACAGCGCGCGGTATTTTGTTGATCAGGGCGGGTTTGTATTCCAATTGTATTCGTTTGTTGCCCCCTTTGGTGATCACGCGCAATCAATTGGCGGAGGGCTTGCAGGTGTTGGAAGACGCCATTCAGCGGGCGCAGGAGAGGAGAGCGAATGGTGCCCGATTGTAGAGACGCACGGCCGTGCGTCTCCTGTTCGAATGCAAATGTAAAAAGACGCACGGCCGTG
>JAAFHQ010000160.1 GCA_013298445.1 Chitinophagales bacterium
TGTACACCTCCGTACAACACTTGTAACAAAACCGTACACTTTGGGGTTTTGCCTCGGAGTAAATTTTTGACAACCAATAACTTATTTCTTCGGCATGATTTGTGAGGTTGAAATCCATTACCAATTGTACACAAGCGAAGGATTTTCAATCATTTAAACCCGACTCATGCTAACCAACCTCTTCAAACTCGCCTGGCGTAATTTGTTGAAAAACAAAAGTATTTCAGCCATCAATTTGCTAGGCCTAAGTGCCGGATTGACCGCAGCGCTCCTGATTTTCCAATACGTGTTGTATGAGCGCAGTTACGACTCCTTTACGGATCATGCGGATCGAGTCTGGCGTTTGCAAATTGACAAAACCACCAAAGGCGAATTAGAGTGGCAATCGGCTACCGTTTTTCCGGCCTTTGGGCCAACCATGAAAAAGGATTTCCCTGAAGTAGAAGATTTTTGTCGCCTCATTGATGCCGAAACGCTATTGGCCAATGAAACGCGCAATATTCGTTTTGCAGAAAAAAAAGGCTATTACGCTGACCCGGCCACCCTGGATATTTTAGGGGTGAATTTGCAACAGGGGAACCCAGAAACGGCCCTAAGTGGACCAGATAAAATTGTCTTGTCCCAAAAAACGGCTAAAAAGTACTTTGGCGTAGAAAACCCATTGGGCAAAACCCTGACCGTTCCCGATGCCGATTTCCCCAGAAAATATGAAGTGACCGGGGTATTTGAAGATTACCCAGCCAACTCCCATTTGATCCTGGATTATCTGGTATCCTACAGCACCCTGGGCAATATTTTGCGCATGTCGGGCGATACCACCAACGCTACCGAAACCGGCTGGGGTTGGTACGACTTTTACATTTATTACAAATTGCGGCCCGATGCGGACGCCAAGGCCCTGGAAGCAAAACTGCCCGCCTTTTGTGACCGCTACATGAACAATGAAGAGCGAATGAAGCTGGCCAGCGTTCGTTATGATGCCTTTTTGAAGCCCTTACGGAGCATCCACCTCGACTCCCATGTCAATCAGGAAGCGGAGGTCAATGCTGATGGGCAGGGGGTCAACTTTTTGTACCTCATCGCCTTTTTTGTGCTGGCCATCGCTTGG
The DNA here is from genome assembly GCA_013298445.1 of Chitinophagales bacterium. GTDB lineage: Bacteria > Bacteroidota > Bacteroidia > Chitinophagales > Saprospiraceae > Haliscomenobacter. Next base: position 1,109 of record JAAFHQ010000160.1, read on the forward strand.
GTCAATTTTATCAACCTATCTACGGCGCGTTCCATGGAGCGGGCTCGAGAGGTAGGTGTACACAAGGTTTTGGGCGCTTTCAAACGACAGTTGATTACTCAGTTCATGGCCGAAAGTTTTGTGCTCAATCTGGTTGCAGTGCTGATCGCTCTGGGTATAACCTGGGTAATGATGCCCACTTTTGGCCGTTTGGTGGAGCGCGATTTTAGTGGGATGGGGCTTTTTAGCTCGCTGAGTGGGCGGTTGTGGACTACCTTTGGGTTGACCTGCCTCGTGGGTATTGCGCTTTCGGGTTTGTATCCTGCTTTTGTAATGTCGAGTTACCAACCCATTGCAGTGCTGAAAGGTGCGCTAAAAGGAAGCCCTCGGGGCAATTGGTTACGCAAAGGACTGATCGTATTTCAGTTTGCAGCCTCCATTGCCTTGATGGTGGGTACTGTGGTGGTACTGCGCCAACTCAACTACATGCGCAATCAACCCCTCGGTTTTGAGGTCAAACAAACCATGGTATTGGAGGGCGTACAAAGTTTGCAAGACAGTGCCTACACCAGTGCTTACTCTGCCTTCAAACAAGACCTGCTGCAAATCCCCGGCATCCAAGGCGTAACTGCCAGCAGCACCGTGCCAGGCAATGAAATCTATTGGACCAATTCTTTTTACCGGGCAGGCCAGGATGCGGCCACGGCATCGCGGATTACCATGTACCGCATGGCCTGTGATTACGATTTTTTAAAAACCTACAATATTGAGGTGCTGGAAGGGCGGCCTTTTGACCCGAAATTTGGTGAAAACAATCGCACGGTACTCCTCAATGAAGCAGCGGCTAAAGACCTGGGTTTTGCCTCTTCTGCTGAAGCTGTAAATGGCTATATCATGGCGGGCACCGATTCCATTAAAGTAATTGGGGTAGTGAGTGATTTCCACCAGGAAGGTTTACAAAAAGTTGTGATGCCCATGATGATCAGCTATAGGGAGGGCTCGCGCAATTTTTATTCGGCTAAAATAGAAAGCCGGGATTATGCCTCCACCATTGCTGCGGTACAAGGACTCTGGGCCAAACATTTTCCGGCAGATCCTTTTGACTATTTTTTCCTGGATGATCATTTTCAAAAACAGTACCGTTCGGATATTCTGTTTGGGCAGGTATTTGGCTTTTTTACGCTGCTGGCCATTTTAGTAGCCTGCCTGGGTTTGTTTGGACTGGCCTCCTATCAGGCCTTGCAACGTCGCAAAGAAATTGGCATTCGCAAAGTATTGGGGGCTACTGCGACACAAGTAACCAGCATGTTGGCCAAAGAATTTGTGCGACTGGTGCTGGTTTCGATTGTGATTGCGGTACCGCTTTCTATGTTTATTATGCAAAAATGGCTACAAAACTTTGCCTACCGCACCAATATTCCCTGGTGGGCTTTTGTAGTGGCGGCGGTAGTGGCGGTACTGATTGCGGTGGTGACGGTGAGTTTGCAAAGTGTGCGGGCGGCATTGGCCAATCCTGTAAATGCTTTGCGTAGCGAATAGTACAATCTGAATTTTGAATAGTTTATTGGATTGAGGCGGTTAAAAGCTCGTATAGCTTTTGACCGCTTCGCTTTTTTTAGCAGCGTTAAAAAAATGTGCAGATATAAAAAAAAACGTATATTGCTGACTTAGAGCATCTTTATTGTCCTCCCTTCTCTGATTCTGTAAATTACTTAAAACAAAAACAAGACGGCCCGTATCAGGATTCAAAGTTCCATCAGTGAGCTTATGGATAGTTATTTCTATTTCAAAAACCATACGTCATGAAAAAAATCCTTTTTATCCTGCTTGCCTGCTCGCTGGCACCGCACATCCGGGGGCAAAGCCTGGAGCGATCAGTGCTGGGGGCAGCAGGTAAAACCGATGCCAACAAGACCATTCGTTTGGAATGGACGCTGGGGGAAGTAGCAGTTAGCCGTTTTGAACACCCAGGCGGCGAGCTCAACGAAGGCTTTCACCAACCCTACCTAATCGTTGAGTCAGACCAGACACTGACCACAGCTGACCAGCGCTTTCAGATTTATCCCAATCCGGTAAGCGCCGATTTGTTTGTCAAGGCCAAACTGCGGGCCAATGAACAAGTTCGCTTGCGTCTAATTGACCCCGCAGGCCGGCTACTTTTGCCCGATCGCATTACAGGAGGATTGGTCGACGAGCAACTGGATTTACAGCGCTTTCCTGCCGGGCATTATTACCTCCTGGTGCTGAATGCCAAGGGGAAAGTGGTGCAGTCCGCTAAAATCCTTAAGCAGTAACCCCTACTATTTTTCACACCCAAAACTTCATCATTATGCAAAGGTTTTTCGCTCTATATACCCTTATTCTCTGCTGGGTCAGTTTTGCCCAAGCTCAGCAAATCAGCTCTTTCCCCGGCATGAATTACCAGGCCGTTGCTCGCGACGCTGCAGGTAAATTGCTCGCCAAAAAGACCGTTTTTTTGCGGGTAAACCTATTATCCGATGGCCCAACGGGCAATGCTGTTTATTCCGAAGTACACCAGGTGACCACCAATGAAAACGGGCTCTTTAATCTCGTGATTGGAAAAGGAGAAAACAAAGGAAGTACCTTCCAGACGATCCCCTGGGCGGAGAAAAACATTTGGCTGGAATTGGCCCTATCCGAAAGTAAAAAAGAAGCGTTTAGTGTGATTGGAGCCAGCCAGTTGTTGGCAGTACCTTATGCCTACCACGCTGGATCAGCCGAAACCCTGCACTTCCACGAAAACAATGAAAAAAGCGCTTGTAGTCGGGTAGCCGCCGGAATGCCCTTTTGGACGGTGAATGGCAACGATAAGGTATCGGATGAATGCCATTTTATTGGCACAACAGTAGATGAAGACCTCGTTTTTAAAACCAACAATGTGGAAAGACTGCGCATTTTGGCAGACGGAACGATAAACATGCCGGGCAACCTGTTTATCCACGGCAACCTAACCGTAGATGGTGATGGCAGTTTTTTTAATGTAAAAGTCAAAAACGACCTCAGTGTGGGCAACAACGGCTCCATCGCCAAAGACCTGAGCATTGGCAACCAAACCACCACCAAAACCTTACAAGTCAATGAATCCGCCAACGTGAATGGTCCATTGACTGCCAATGGCCGTTTGATTGTGAATGGTGGCGCCGATGGCAGTCAAAGCAAACAGGCAAGTTACCCCTTACTGGTAAAAGGCAGCACCCAGGGAATTGCCATCGAAGTCAATCCGACCACCAATAACAATCTGGAATCTGGCCGTGGCAACAATTACATGTCCTTTTGGAAAAATGGCGAAATGACCGGCCGCATTGAGGGCATGAATACGGGCGACCTCGACCCTTCAGGTTTGGTTGGACTGATCACCAAAATGGTCACCTCTCCACCTCCGGGAATCAGTTACAATTTTGGAGAATTGGTCATCAATCTGTTGCCCAAAGTGGATGTCAATGTGGATGCAAGTCTGGACCCCTTTGGTGTGGATGTGGATGTAGATGTTACTTTGCCCAACCTCAATCTGGACAATCCCTTCACCCGCCTACCTGGGAATTTCCTGGCGTACATCGAAAACCCTACGGGCGGGCCAGCCAGTTTCATTTATAAAAACATCTTTGAACCCATCGCCTGCGATCCCAAAACTGGGCTTTTCACCCAAGGGGTAGGCCCGGAAGCGGCCAACAATTTCAAGGCACAGATTTTTTCCAATTACACACTGGATATCCTCACCAATTCCATCACGGTTTTTGGTTCAATCGTACAAACGGTGACCAGTGTAGCCAGCGTGCTCGACCCCGAAGACATCTTTAGTGATGCTTTTGATTTGGTGATCGACGTTACCAACCTAACCCTGGTGGCCACTTATGCCGATTTGAGTTTGGGCGTAGCTTTTGAATCAGGTTCAGGTGACTATGCCGAGTGGCTGCCTCGCGTGGACCCAGCCGAAGCCATGAGCATTGGTGATGTAGTGGGCGTAAATGGGGGCAAAGTGTCCAAAAAATTCAGCCAGGCCGAGCGCTTTATGGTCGTTTCTGCCTCGCCGATTGTACTGGGGAATATGCCCAATACAAAGGAAGGAGAAAAGAACTCCGAAAAAATTGCCTTCATGGGACAGGTGCCTGTAAAAGCGCGCGGTGTCGTCCACATTGGTGATTACCTGCTGCCTTCGGGGGAAGGTGACGGTTTGGCCATTGCCGTAGCACCCGACAAGATGAAGGCCCGCGACTTCAAACGCATCATTGGAGTAGCCTGGGAAGCCGCCGATGGCAGCGAGTTTTTCAAATTGATCAACACCGCGGTAGGTTTGAACCAAAATGATACCGGAAAACTCATCGAAGAGATGCAAATGGTGATCAACCAAATGCAAAAGGCGATTCAGGAACTGAAGCCTAATTATCAGCCACATTTGTTTGAAGTGGGAGAAACAACTTTGGCGAATCGCCCAGCGGCGCCTGACTTTACGGTGTCCAATACCCACCCCTCTCAAATGGATAATTATTTTCAAGGTAAAAAATACGCGAATCGCCAGGAGATGTTACAGGATGTGAAAAAAGCGCTGGTTGAGCGGGCGAACATCAACCTGGATAAGTATCCTTTGATTGGGCACATGTTTGATCACCCTGAGCAGGCGGGGGATATGGCAAAGTATTACAATCAGGTGAAGGAGACGGTGAGTGAATTGGTGAAAAATAAGGAATAAAATTTGAGTTAAAGATAAGATTATAAGCTCTTAGTAGGCCCTTATCGCTTTTAAGTTCAAAAGCGATAAGGGCCTACTAAAACTAAAAGCATGGTTTAAAACTTCAGCCTAAAACCAATAGCTGCCATTGAATCGGACGAACCAAAAATAGGCTCGATGTTTATTCTGGGCAAAGCGTTATCACAAATAATGGTTCTATCCAGTTTCTTTTGATCGGCAGATTTTTTCCACATCCAAGCACCAACTCCCCCTAAAATAGCACCACCAATAATGATATACTGACCTCGGACATATTTGTTGTCCGCTTCCTCATAAGCCTGCTTTTCGAGTGTGATTCTATACGTATTGTCATAAATTTTCTTTCCACTACTCATTTCAATCACTCCCCAGGTCACTAAACCTGCTCCTGCAACAACCATAGGCTTAGCAATTACATCTTGGTAGGAAACCGTTTTATTAGGTTGCTTTTCCGTGTCAAAAACATAAAGCCTAAATAGATTAGCGGTACTTACCTGTCGGGGGTCAACAAAATAGTCCATCCGGTAATTCCAAACAATAGTCAATGTTTTTGATGTTGGCTGTACCACTCCGTTACCACTTAGTGAGCCAGGTGTGCGGGCACCAGGAATGATGTTCTTGTCATTTGAAACAAAACATATTTTCAATGTTTTTCCAATGTACTCAGTAGGGATCTCGAATTTGACGGTAATTTTTTCATCGTCAATTTCGGCAGCAGCACTAGAAACAATGTTTAACCAGTGCTTAAAACAACTTTCATCAAGCTGTATAGTTACTTTATTGATTGTACCATCATTATTATTCTTACCTGTAGAGTCCTTTTTAGACGGAGAAGGAAGCCTTCTTTTTGCAGACCACTTTCGGTAGGAAATAGCAATTAGCTCCGCTCTTGCACTTGGAGCAGGGTGGGTAGAAGTTTCAGGATCTTTTACAAAAGCATTAATGCCGGCTAAGGTTTCGTCGTAGGTAGCACCTAAATTAACCATAATCCTAGTGGCAAAAGTGTCTGCCTGAAATTCGTTGATATGACTTTTGTTTTTGTCGAGGCTAATAAAATCGTGATTCAACACATGGTGTCCAATTTCATGTGCAAGAAGAAAATAGGCAGACCAATAGGTTTGTGATTTTTGCTTGAAAACCTCCATAAATTGCTGACTGTAAAGTACATACCTAACTCCATTTTTTTGGGTGGCTCTGGCATTTTTTACATTTCCTACCACTAAGGAAAAAGACTGGCGCTGAATTCCTCCTGCTTTTAAAATACTGGCAACAATAGCATTTGCTTCAGGAGTAGGATCAAAAAAGGTGACAACCTGAGGATCGGCAGCATTAATAAAATTGCAACCATTGGGAAAGGTCATCGTTGTTTGTGCGTCAAGTAAAAAAGGGAGCACAAACAATGCACACAAATAAACAAAGCGTAACATGGTATTTAGTTTTAGTGTACAAGTTTAGTTAAATTCAACAAGGCTTCAGTAATACGGTTGGTTTCGATTTGGGCAAACTGTTCTTCGACAATTCCTAATGATATTTGACGAACTACATTACTATAGCGCCCTTGTAGCATGATCAAATGATTAAAATTATCTACAGAAGATGTATCGTCTGAAAAAAAAGATTTCATTAATGGAAAAAGCTCCTCTAGCTTGTTTTCAGCAATAAGTTCCAAACAAAGCATCCGATTGGGATTTTCCTGGTTTTTCGATTTGGCGCTTTCCTGTTTGGCAGCTTCCATAATCATGGCAGCATTTGGCCGAATGCGTGTTTCTTTTTTAAAAAGATTGAAGTACAAACTTGAAATTACCAGCCCATTGGTCAGGATCATCCAGAAAAATGAGCGAAGTAAAAATTGACCTGGACTGATGTTGGACTCTACCAATGGAATCAACAATAATGTGATCAGTGCCGCTCCAGTGTGTAGCACCACCGTTTTTTGTAAAGCCACAACTGATCGTTGTCCGACAAGTTTGTGGGGGAATTTTTGTAGCCAGGTACTTCCATATAAAAGGATGCTACCGGGCAGTAACTGAGCCAACAGCCAGAACCAGGCAATGGACAATTCATGGTCTATTATGTATTTGCCAAATGCTGACTGAAGAGAAACAAGGAGCAATAGCAAAATCACTGGTGGGTTCCACCAGCGGAGGACCAAGTCCCTTGCATCAGAAATTAATAGCCATGCTTGTTTCATTAATGTTTGTTCCTGAGGTAAGTCAATATTTTTGATTTTTCAAGATGGTCTTTACCGCTGAGTTCACTCGGTTCGCTTTGTTTACCTTCTCGCCCAGCTGCAGTAATGGTAAGTTCATAAATCAATGCATGAACCTCCGTTTTTTGGTTCAAACATTCAACCCGAGCCACTTCACCAGAAAGTGAGCTCATTCCTGCATTCACCCAAATTTGAAAATCCTTTTCCTCAATCCGGCTCCCGGTAGGAGCCATTTTGAAGGATTGATTGGTAACAGCAAAGGCAAAAATCCGGAAATAACCTGGTTCTGAAGTTAAAAGCGCCCTCAGGTAGCTTGCCAGCGTGAAATCTTCATCTCTTACGGGTTTAGCTTTCCAGCGGTCTTTTTCGCCAACAGAATACCCATCTTTTTTGATTTGTTCCATTCGGGTAACCAAAACAAAACCGCCAGGGATATAAAAATAGCTTTTTTCATAATAGCCATTGAAGTCTAATGCCTCACGAAGTTTTTGATTGATTTCACCTAGCGTTTTGCATTGTTGGAAAAGTACTTCCATAGGGAATTTAGCAGAACTACTTGGTGGCGGAAAAGGGAATTCCGGCATTCCTTTCACCACACGCCCGGAACCATCGTTCGCAAATCCAGCTCCAGGTTCTACTAACAAAGAAGATTCTGCACGATTGTAAGCCCTCACTATAGTAGTTAATCTTGTATCTAGTGCTTCTCCAAAAATTGAGGGATAACGAACAGGAACTTGCTCTGCAATTGTTCTTGATCGACCAGTAAAAAAAAGCATTGAGCCTATGTAATCGTCTGCCTCAGCTTCTTCTGCAAGTCTTCGTTCTGGCCGTAGTGTATGTTCCAAAACATGATGCGCAATGGCGTGAGCCAGAATCACATATTGGTAGGTAAGGTCATTACTTTCCTCAAAAAAACGGCGACTGTATAAAAGATAACGTATGTTTTCTGTTTTTTTGCTTGATGAACTACTGCCAATAACAGCCGCTACAGATTGTACATTCGTAGCAACAAGTTCAAAGTTTTTGGCTTTCCCTGTTTTTGTCAATATCTCATTAACCATCGCATCAACCAAATCTAAACTTGGTAAAGTGAATAAGTCTACAGGAATAGAACTATTGGTAGTATACTGACAATTCAAACTGATTTTAAGGGTTAATGGGTCTTGTGCATAGACACAAAGAGGTATAAACCCTAGGCAGAAAAAAAGATATTTGTACATAAACTTCTATTATGGCAAATTAAAAATTGATTTTTTGGGATGGCAATGCCCAAATCGCCACTGTAACCCCAGCGAACTAGTCCAATAAGCATTAATTGGATTGTCCCCAAATCGATGGAAAGTAGCGTCCAGACTTAAGTTAAGAAAATGGTTTAATGGCTTTTGTAAACCTAAGCCAGCATTGTAGCCCCGCTCCCAACCCTGGCCAAGTGGCTGATAAGCACTTAAATTTGCTTCAGCATTAAGATACCAACCACTTGCCTGACTAAACCACTGTCGGTAGGTCGCCCCTAAACCAATGCCGATAAGTTCATAATCATCCTGATTGGCAAGTTTATTGGAGAACCTGTAATAACCACCTTTAACCTGCAACCCCCACTGCTGGTAAACTCTTACGCCTAATCGTGCTTCCGAAAACCAAGAACCAGAGTAATTGGTTTCCAAATCTCCGGCAAGAGGGCTAGTGGCCCCACCATGAATTGAAAAGAACCATTTTTTA
>JAAFHQ010000161.1 GCA_013298445.1 Chitinophagales bacterium
GGGTTCAAAGGCGTGACCCTTGGCGGTTTGGTTTTCCATGCCACCTGCACCAACGGTGGCTTTGGGATTTTCAAAGGTGGCCCAACGTGGCTTGTCGGTACTCATGCGGTAGAGGGGCTCCTGGGCAAGGAGAGCTGTACTGTAGAGGGTGCAGAGGAAGAGGATGATGTTTTTCATGTGCGATAGATGTTTGTGATGGCCCCACTTTCCCACGACTAAAGTCATGGGTTGAGGCGGTATGGTGGCCTCCCACGGATGAATCCGTGGGTTGGCGGTATTTCTTGGAGGAATGAAAGGCCAACACACCCACACTTTCACACTTCACACTCACACCCTTTCTTGCGGATAAATCCGTGGGTTGGCGGTATCTCTTAGAGGAATGAAAGGGCCCGTACGGGCTGCCCTAAGTGGCAGCCCCAACACCCAAATTACATCGGATCGACATCCACCGCGATTTTGATACTGGAATACCCTTCCTCATTCAGCAAAAAATGTTCGGCTTCCGCGATTAAATCCTTGGTTACGCCAATCAGCTTGGGATTGCGCTCTAATTTAATCAAAAAATCGATCAGGAAATACGAACGCACCCTACCTACATAGGGCACTGCCGGGCCACGCAGGCGGTCCCCCAATTTACTGCGCAAAAAATTGCCGTATTTCTGGGCGGCGGCGTTGATCACCTCGGGCTTTTTGTGCTTGAGGGTGATGCGGATCAGGCGGTAAAAAGGTGGGTAAAAAAACTCCTGTCGCTCCATGATTTCACGGGTATAAAATGCGCGAAAGTCGTTGTGCAATACCTCTTTGATCACCGGATTGGCTACATTTTGTACCTGAATGATGACCTTGCCGCGCTTGTGTTTACGCCCTGCTCGCCCTGCTACTTGCAGCATCAATTGGAAAGCACGTTCGCCCGCCCGAAAGTCGGGGAATTGCAGCAATTGATCTGCACTGAGGATCCCAACCAGGCCCACTTTTTCAAAATCCAGCCCTTTGGTCACCATTTGCGTACCTACCAGTACATTCAATCGGCCCTCTTCAAAATCATTGATGATCTTGGCATGGGCATTTTTGCTGCGTACCGTATCCAAATCCATGCGCCCGATTTTGGCGTCGGGCATGAATATTTTCAGTTCATCTTCGATTTTTTCGGTGCCAAAACCTTGCACGATCAGTTGTTTGCTACCACAAGCCGGGCATTCTTTGGGCAAGGGGGTTTGGTAGCCGCAATAATGGCATTTGAGGTTGTTTTGCCCCTTGTGATAGGTCAGACTTACATCGCAGTGGATGCACTCGCAAGTCCAGTTGCAGGTGCTGCACTTGTAGATGGGGGCGTAACCCCGGCGGTTTTGAAACAGGATGACTTGTTCGCCCTTTTCCAAAGTGACCCTCATCGCATTGATCAAGTCAACCGTAAAATGGGATTGCATGGTCCCCGCTTTTTGGGCTTTTTTGAGGTCGACAATCTCCACTTCCGGCAATTCCAGCCCGCCAAAACGCTCGATCATACTCACCAGACCGTACTTGCCGACCTGGGTATTGTAAAAAGATTCGATGGAAGGAGTGGCAGTACCTAGCAGAACTTTTGCTCCAAACAATTGGGCAAGGTAGATCGCGGCATCCCGTCCTTGGTAGCGTGGATTGGGGTCTTGTTGTTTGAAGGAGGGGTCGTGCTCCTCGTCTACGATGACCATTTTCAGGTTGCGGAAGGGCAAAAACAAAGCGGAGCGAGCGCCCAAGACCAAGGCTTTCCCCTCTTTGGTGCGGTTCCAGATTTCAACCCGCTCGTTGTTGCTCAAGCGCGAATGGTATACATCGACCTGATCGCCAAAAACCCGTTTGAGGCGGTCGATGATTTGGGTGGTCAGGGCGATTTCGGGCAAGAGGTACAAGGTTTGTTCCCCGCGCCGCATGGCTTCCCGGATGAGTTCGATGTACACGCGGGTTTTCCCGCTGCCCGTAACGCCTTGCAGCAATACCACGTTTTTTTCTTCAAAATGGCCCTGTATTTCGGCGATAGAGCGCACTTGTTGTTCACTCAGTGCATCGGCCTCCACAATTTCGTCTTCGTAGCCCCCGATGCGGCTCACCTCCCGTTCGTACACCTCCAGGATTTCCTTTTTTTCCATGGCCGAAATGACGCTGGAATCAACCTTGGCCATTTTGTACAATTCATCACGGCGCACAAATTCCTGGCCTCGGGCCAATTGCAAATAGGCCATCAGTGCCTCCACCTGGCGGGTGGCCCGACTGAGTTTGTCAAAGGCGTCCTGCAGGTTTTCGGGGTGGCTGACGTAGGGTTCGCGCAGGCGCACGCAGGCGACGGTTTTGGCCTTGAATTTTTCCTTGAGGTCTTCCTTGAGGTAAATGATCCGTTTGTCCAGCATGTCCCGGATCAGGGGATAGATGGTTTTGATGCCCAGAATGTCGCGGACCTGCTCCAGGGTGAGTTCGTGTTGAATGGTCAGTGCTTCTGCGATGAGGTATTCCTTGTCCTCCAAATCCATGATGTCCCCATCAAACAAGGGACTGAGGGTGATGGTCGTTTCGCTGGCCAGCTTCAGGTTGGCGGGTAACGCGGCGTGCATCACTTCGCCGAGGGTGCAGCAGTAGTATTGCCCCACCCATTGCCAAAAGCGCAGCTGCTCGGCCCAAATGATGGGCGTATCGTCAATGACTGAAAGAATGGCTTTGGTTTTGTGCCCCGGTGCCTCGCTCAATACGTCCAAGACCAGTGCAGCGTACTGCCGCTTGGGGCCAAATTGCACCTCTACCCTCACCCCCACCTGCACCTTGCTGACCCATTCTTCGGGCACTGCGTAGGTGTACGGTTTGGGCACCGCCATGGGCAGGATGACAGTGACGTAGGTATTGGCCTGGGCCGTGGGATGCAGTTCGGACATTTTGTGACGCAAATTGTTTTGAGAGTCGAAAGATAAAAAACTTCCTGCAACAAGGCTGTTTTGTTTAGGGTAAAAAGTATAACTTTGTTCATACTACTGGTCATTTTGCCCGCAGGACATCAATAGCTCCTGGCCTTATTACACCTATCTATTAAATTTTTTTCTAATTTCCTCACGCCCCCACCCTATTTGGCATCACTTTTGCAAACACTAAAGCAGCTTCCTTCGTTATGAGGAAGGATACCGTTCAAAACAACATAGAAAGATGAAGAGGATCAAGTTTTGCCTGACTTGGGTAGGGTTGCTGCTGGTGCATGCCGCCTTCGCCCAAACTTTTACCCCCCTGAACATTGAAGTAGAAACCGAAACCGGTTTACTCAGCAATCCCTGGGGTGGTGGGCTCAACTGTCCACAGTTGTCCGAAGCCGACCTCAACCACGATGGGCTCAACGATTTGTACATCTTTGACCGTACCTCCAACCTGCACCTGGCCTATCGGAGGCAAGGCACCCAGTATGTATTTGCTCCCGAACTGATGGAAAACTTCCCGGCCCTGACCGACTGGAGTATGCTGCGTGATTACAATGGCGACGGCATTGCCGACATCATTGCCTATTCCGATGTTGTAGGCATTGATGGAATGACCGCTTACACCGGATATTGGAAGGACAACAAGCTGGCGTTTCGGCGCTACCATTTTGGCGGGCCTTTCAATTTGGCTTATTTCCCCCTGCGCTCCGGCGGGAATTCACAAATCTATATTTCCCGGATAGACATCCCCGCCATTGATGACGTGGATTGCGATTCTGATTTGGACATCATCACTTTCAATATTTCTGGCGGCTACGTAGAATTTTATCAAAACCAATCGGTTGAAAGAGGGTTTGGCCGCGACAGTATGCTTTTTAACTTACAAACCAGTTGTTGGGGCGGCATATACGAAGATGGCCTGAGCGCCAACATGGGCCTCGCTGCTGCCCCGGGGCAGTGTTATCAATCCAATGTGACTTCGGTCGATTTTCGCCATGCCGGTTCTACCCTCACCACCACCGACATCGACAAAGATGGAGATGTCGACCTTTTTGTGGGCGACGTTTCTTACAACAACATCAACCTCCTGACCAATGGCGGCACTTGCAAACAAGCCTGGTTCAACAAGCAAGACCCTCGTTTTCCCGGCAACGACAAAGGTGTAGACCTGCCCATTTTTCCGGCAGTTTATATGGTGGACATCAACAACGACGGCACCAAAGAAGTATTGGTAGCTCCCAATGAGAACAATGGCTCAGAAGACTTAAATGTACTCTGGGTGTATGAAAACAAGGGCACGACGAAAAGCCCGGAATTCAAATTCAAACAAGACAATTTTTTGGTCAAAGACATGATTGACCTGGGTACTGGCGCCTATCCCAGTTTTGTGGATTTCAACGCCGATGGGTTGATGGACCTGGTGGTGGGCAATGGCGCTCGTTTTTTGCCTCAGGGACAGCGCTCAATTGGTTTGACTTTGTTTCAAAATGTAGGCACTACCCAAAAACCAAAATACCGCCTGGTAGACCGGGATTGGTTGGGCATGAATCAGTACAATAAAGAAAATTATGCGCTGGCACCTACCTTTGGCGACTTGGATGGCGACAATGATCTGGATATCCTCGTAGGCTCTGAATTTGGGCTGATGTACTACGCCGAAAACATTGCCGGACCCAATCAAACCATGAAATTTGGATTGTGGCAAGCCAAATACATGAACATCGACATTGGTCAGGGCGCTGTTCCGCAAATTGTAGACATTGATGGCGATAAACTTCTGGATTTGGTCGTTGGAAACCGTAGTGGACACATCAGCTATTTTAAAAACTCCGGAACTACCAAGGTGGCAAAATTTGCCAAAGATCCTTCCATTCAGCGGCTGGGCGGAGTGAATGGCCGCGACCAAAACGACTATGTCAATTTTTATGGCTACGGTGCGCCCTTATTTTTCAAACAGGCTCAACAAATGCGCTTGATTTTGGGCACAGAACGGGGGGAGCTAAAAATGTACGACCAGATCGAACGCTTTTTGACGGATACGTTCAGGGTGTTAGACCATGAATTGGGAAGCCTTCACCTGGGAAAACGCACCAAGGCCGACCTGGCAGATATCAATGGCGATGGATTTTTGGACATGGTAGTGGGCAACCAACGGGGTGGTTTGAGCCTTTACACCACTTCCTTCCGCAGTAGCCAAACAACCCCGGTGCGGGAGCCATTGGCCAATCAAGCGCTTGGCTTGGTGCCTAACCCCGCCAGCGATTGGGTTTCAATTCCCGGGCTGAGTGAGGAGAATGGGATTTTGAGCGTTTTTGATCTGGCTGGCCGACAGGTGATGCAGCAAAGCATCAATCGTTATTCCAATGAAATTCGGATTCGGGATTGGACGCCGGGCGTGTATATTTTCAGGCTCAGCACCGAAGGAAAGGTATTCAGTGGGAAGTTGGTGAAGCGGGGGGAGTAATAGTGCACCTCAACCTGAGGTGTTCCTTTAGTGCCTTAGGTTTCTTAGGTGGTGAAAAAATTAACCACCTAAGAAACCTAAGACACTAAAGAATCACTTTAGAAAAGCATCAAGCTAAGTTTCCTTGGCTCACTGCGATGGTACTCAAACGCAATTGCCCACCTACCAATTCCATCACCAAACTGAACTGTGTCAAATCGAGGAGCAACCATTCTAACTGGCTCGCCGAAGTCTCAGGCGTATTGCCTGCTTCTTCACTAGCCCCCATATTGGCCGTCATCGTCGTCAGGATATTTCTGCTCAAAGTCAAATCCACCGAGCCCAACTTCATTTTTCCGCCACCCGCTACTGCGGATTTGTCCGTGCCAGAAAACAGAGGTGTAAGCACGATCGACAACACCTGTGCATTGGCATCAAAAATAACGTTGAAATGGGATTGACCAGGATCCAAAGTGGTGGTACGCACCAACATATCGGGTGCCAATGGCCCCACTGGAGCAATGTTCAGGTCTACTCCTTGCAGGCTAATGAGCAGGCCAGCGTTCAAGTCAAATATTTGAACCTGTCCCTGTTCATCCATCAGGAACAACTTACCCGTAGCGGGTTCAAGGATAATATGGCTTTTCATGTTTAGGTGTTTTTGAGATACTTTACAGCGCCGTAGGCGTAATTCCTAAGGTGCTCTAAGGTGCCTAAGGTGGTTCAATTTAAAACGTCTCGATAGGTCACAAGTTAGATTTTTGAACCACCTTAGGCACCTTAGAGCACCTTAGTTACGCATCTTCGACGCTATTAGTGAAGCTATAAACGTATTTAGTAGCCCAATATTTCCAACATCTCTTCCGAAGTTTGTTCCGGCTGGTACAAACGATCGACGATATTCCCCTGCGGGTCTTTGTAAATCAGGATATGTTTGGGGGAAGGAATCAGGCAATGTTTGATGCCCCCGTAGCCGCTGATTTGGTCCTGGTACGCTCCCGTATGGAAAAAGCCAAGGAACAAGCGTTCCGGCTCCCCATTTTCAAAAGTAGGCAGGTACACTTGAGCCTGGTTGACCTCTGCGTTGTAATAATCCGAGTTGTCGCAGCTCAGGCCGCCGATGTTGACCCGTTGGTATTCGTTGTACCACTTGTTGATGGGCAGCAAAATAAACCGCTCGCCGATACCCCAAACGTCGGGCAGGGTGGTCATCAGGGAATTGTCGATCATGTACCAGCGCTCCGCGTCGTTCTGTTGCTTTTGGTTCAAGACCGAAAAAAGCGTTGCCCCACTCTCCCCTACCGTGTATTTGCCAAATTCGGTAAAAATATCCGGCTCTGGTACTTGTTCTTTCTGGCAAGCCTGGAGAATGGTTTTGACAATCTCCTTGATCATGTATTTGTAGTCGAACTCAAAACCCAGGGAGTTGCGAATAGGCATGCCGCCACCGATGTTCAGGATCTCCAAGTCTTCCGATTCGCGGCGCAAATTGGCGTACATGCGCACTGCTTTGCGCAATTCACCCCAATAGTACAAGCTGTCTTTGATGCCCGTATCGACAAAAAAGTGCAGAAGTGTAAGTTTAAACTTGGGATTGTCTTTGATTTTTTCTCTGAAAAAAGTCATCACATCCGAGTTGCGGATGCCGAGACGGGAGGTATAAAACTCAAAATTGGGCTCCTCTTCCGTAGCTACCCGAATGCCTATTTTGCACTGACCCTTTAAATGCTGGTCGTAGTATTCAATTTCATCGATGTTGTCACAAACCGGAATCACATTTTCAAAACCATCGTGGATCAAATCGATGATCCGTTGCTTGTAGTGATCAGGCTTAAAACCATTGCACACAATGGTGATGTTTTTGTCGATCAGGCCCTTTTTGTACAACTTCCGAATCAGGTCAATGTCAAAGGCCGAAGAGGTTTCCAATTGCACCTCATGTTTGATCGCCTCCTCCAGAATGTAGCTAAAGTGGTTGCTTTTGGTACAATAGCAGTACTGGTACTTGCCATTGTAATTGAGCGACTTCATGGCCCGCGTGAACAAATTGCGCGCCTTTTTGATTTGAGCGCCAATTTTGGGCAAATAGGTGAGTTTCAGTGGAGTGCCGTACTTTTCAATGAGGTACATGAGTGGTACACCGTTGAACACCAAATAACCATTGACATCGATGTCAAACCCTTCTTGTGGAAAATAAAAGGTCTGATCGATCAGATCGAAGTATCTGTTGGTTCCGTTCACTTTGGCCAGAGATTTTTAATGGTTGATCAAACGAGGGGCGATAAAAAATAAATGTTCATTTTGCCAAAGGATTAGCTAAGTAAACGCTCCATTTAAAGTGTCTTAGCTAATCCTTTGGCCTAAAAAAAATGAACATTTATTTTTTCCCCACTACAAAGCTTAAAAAAGCGCTGCAAAGCTAAGGAACGCAAACGAAATAAAATTGTAAAGTTGACTCGACGACTTGCACCCATTAATTCTGGTGAAATCGTGTAAATTGTGGCGCTAAAAAAAGACACAATGCAGCAACTCGACGCCCTCAATCAAGTGGCAGAATTCCACCGTACTTTTCAGCACCCCATTGAAGCCCAACCCATCATCCCCGCCGAAACGCGCTGCCGCCTGCGGGTAGCCCTGTTGGAGGAAGAAGTTGCCGAACTAAAAACGGCCATTGCTAAGGGTGATCTGGTTGAAATCGCCGACGCTCTTTGCGACATTCAATACGTGCTCAGTGGAGCCGTACTGGAGTTTGGTATGGGTGAAAAATTCCGCGAACTCTTCGACGAAGTGCAACGATCCAATATGAGTAAGGTGTGCAAAACCTTAGGTGAAGCCCAAGCCACCGCCGCCTATTACCAGCAGGAACGCGGTGTCGAAAGTTACATCCGGGAGGTACCACCCTACTTTCTGGTGTACCGCAAGGATGACGATAAAACCTTAAAATCAATCAATTATTCTCCAGCAAATTTGGAGAAGATTCTTTTATAGGGGTTCCAACCACCTCACAAACCAGATTTATGAAAAAACGATCACTCATTTTCCTCCTCCTGGGCTTTAGCCTGTACGCCAGCGCCCAAAAAGCGCCTGAATTCGCCATTGCCCAATCCGAAGTAGAAATTCCCCTACGTTTTTTGGCCTCGGATGAATTGGGCGGCCGCCGGACTGGCTCTACTGGCAACCTGATTGCTGCCCGCTACATCGCGGAGCACCTGCGGACTTACGGCTATTCTATGGCCCCAGGCCTGAATTCCTATTTCCAGCCCATTGGTTTCCAGGCCAGTACGCCACCAGCTTCCGCCAGTTTGATGATTGGCAAAACCGAATACAAATTCAAAGAAGACTTCATCGTGATGACGGGTGATGCCACTAACCTTAGCAAGCTAGACGTTGTGTTTGTAGGCAATGGCTGGATCGATGAAAAAACCGGTCAAGACGATTACAAAGGCAAAGATGTCAAAGGTAAATTGGTCGTTGTACTGCCCGGTGCACCCAATGAAACCTCGCCACAAGCCGTTTTTCGGGCCATGGCAAAAAAACGCGATTGGGCCTACGAGCGTGGCGCGGCGGGTTTGATCGAATTGTACCGTTTGTCTTTCCCCTGGAATTTTTTCACCAGCTATTTTGGCAAAGAAAGCCTGGGCGTAGCCCCAAAGGAAGGCCCCAAAGAATCCAATAAAATGTTCTACGGCTGGTTGAAAGAAAAAAATACGGTCAGCGACATCAAAGACCTCCAGGAAGGTAAAAAATTCAAGGCCAGTCTGAGCAGCTCCGGGTTTACGCGGCGCATGGTACCTAGCCAAAACGTAGTGGGCGTGCTCGAAGGCAGCGACCCACAACTCAAAGACGAATACCTGATCATCAGTGCGCACTACGACCACGTGGGTATTGGTAAAGAAGGTGGTGGTGCATATTCCAAAGAAGACAGCATTTTCAACGGTGCCCGCGACAATGCTATGGGTACTGTAGCCTTGCTAACAGCAGCCAAAGCCTTGTCTTTGCAAAAACCCAAACGTTCGGTGATTGTACTGGCGGTAACGGGTGAAGAATTGGGCTTATTGGGCAGCCAGTATTACGCCGAGAACCCACTGATTCCCCTCAACAAATGCATTTTCAACCTCAATACCGATGGAGCGGGCTACAACAGCACTGAACACATCTCGATCATCGGTTGGAGCCGCACGGGTACGGATGCCCTCATTGAGCAAGCAGCCAATAGTGTGGGCTTGAAGGTTTTTCCAGAGCCTGCTCCGGAGCAAAATCTCTTCGACCGCTCTGACAACGTGTCTTTTGCAGTCAAGGGGGTGCCTGCACTGGA